>JBDHDH010000008.1:0-64850 GCA_039591615.1 Gemmatimonadota bacterium
CTGGACGACAGCGTGTTGCGATACCTGATCGTCGTCAACGAAGGCCTCGCGCCGGTCGCCGCGGCAAGCAAGGGCGAGCCCGAAGAGCGTGCAGAAGAGGAGAATGACGAATGAGGGGCCGAAAGCCTTGTCCCGTGTGCGAGATGAGCGTCCGTGTCCTGGACTACAAGGACGAGCGCACGCTTTCCCGGTTCGTCACCGAGCGCGGCAAAATCCTGCCGAGCCGGCTGTCAGGGATGTGCGCCCGGCACCAGCGGCAATTGGCGCGGGCTGTGAAGCGGGCGCGCTATCTCGCGCTCCTGCCGTTCATCAAGGGGTTCGCAAGCTGACATGTCTCCGCCGTCCGAGCGGCGGCCGGGCAGGTCCCCTCGACTGATCGGTCTGGTCGCGGCGGCGGTGGGGTTCGGGATCTTCGCCCCCGCGGCGCTGTTCACGATGCCCTTGGCCGCGTTGCTGATGGCGTCCCAGCCCCGCACGACGTCGGAATACGCCGTCGCCGCGTTGGCGGGCGGGTTCGCCTTTTGGTGGCTAGTCACGCCTGGAGATTTGCCCGATCAACTCGTCCGGGCGGCTGCGCTCTTCACCACACTGGCCTTCACCCTCTCGACGCTCCGCACGAGGGCATCGGTTACCCATCGCTGCCTGCACGCGGTGGCCGTTGCCGGTGCCGCCGTCACGGGGTTGCTGGTCTTCCTCGGCTCGTCGTGGGGTGAGCTGCGGTGGTGGGTGGCGCACCGCACCGGCCTAGCGGCCCGTTCCCTAATGGGACTCATGTGGTCCGCGACGCCCGTGACCGCGAACGGGAATTCCTCCACCCCGGAGCATCCCGCACTGGAACAGCTCCAACAGTGGTTCGCCGAGGTCGTCGTCATCGTCGCGGATTTCTACCCGGCGTTACTGGCCCTGGAGATCATGGTCGGGCTCGCCCTGGCCACGGCGGTCTACCACCGGGTGGCACGGCACCCGCGAGGGGTTCCGCTGGCCGAGTTCCGTAACTTCCGGTTCTCGGAGCATCTGGGGTGGGCCGCTGCGATACCGTTGATCGTGGTCCTCATCCCGAAGCTCGCGGCGGCCAAGGTGGCGGCAGCCAACCTGGTCGTGGTAGCCGCTGCCCTGTATGGCCTCCGAGGGATCGCAGTTGCCGCGTATGGCCTCCAAGCCGTGGGAGCCGGCGGAATCTTCCTAACGATCTTGCTCGCAAGCATCTTCGTACTGTTGATGCCAATTGTGCTCGCTGGAGCCGTGGTCCTCGGCGTGGTGGACGCCGGGCTGCGCCTGCGGGAGCGCTGGGGCATGAAAACTGCTGCTAAGTAGACAGGATACACTATGGAAATCATTCTCCGACAGACCGTTCCCGAGCTGGGGCGCGCCGGTGAGATTCTCACGGTCAAAGCCGGCTACGCCCGCAATTATCTGATCCCTCGCGGGCTTGCCTACGTGGCCTCGGAAGCCAACAAGCGCCGGGCCGAGAACGAGGCTCGGCGCCATGCCGACCGCCTCGTGTCCGAACAGACCGAGGCGGAAGCCCTCGCCGCCAAGCTCGCCGAGATCTCCCTCACCTTCACCGCGAAGGCAGGGGAAGGCGACAAGCTCTTCGGATCGATCACCGCGGCCGACATCTCTGACAAGCTTGCTGAAGAGGGCTATCAGATCGACAAGCGAATAGTCGAGCTCCATGAGCCCATCAAGATGATCGGTATCTACAAGGTGCCGATCCGCCTCCATCCTGACGTTCGCGTCGAGGTTCGCGTCTGGGTCGTGAAGGAGTAGCGGCAGCGAGCGCTGTCGGGATCACGTACCTCGACGGCCCCCGGCTGCAGCGCTCGCTGCTGGCGGCCGCCGACTGGGTGGATGCCGGTCGGGAGGAGCTCAACCGGATCAACGTGTTCCCGGTCCCCGACGGCGACACGGGCACCAACTTCGCCCTCACCCTGCGAGCCACGGCCGAGAAAGTCCGCTCCCTGCAAACGGTCACGCTCCCCACAGTCACCAGGGCCATGGCGGAGGCGTGCATCTTCGGCGCACGCGGGAACTCGGGCATGCTCCTCTCACAGTTCCTCCTGGGCTTTCGGGAGGCGCTGGGGGACCGCCGCCGGGCGACGACCGCCGACATAGCCCGCGCCATGCGGGCGGGCGCCGACCGTCTGGCCCGTTCCCTCGATCAACCCGTCGAGGGCACCATCCTCACGGTGTCGCGGGACGTCGCCAACGCCGCGGAACGATCCGCTGAGCGCACCGGCAACATCGAGATCTTCATGCGCGACGTCCTCGCGCACGCGCAGGCGTCTCTCAGACGTACGCCGGAGTTACTCGCCGTCCTTAGAGAGGCCGGCGTGGTCGACGCCGGGGCAAAGGCGTTCGTCCGAATTTGGGAAGGCGTGGTTCGCCTCATTGAGGGCGATCCGATTTTGGCCGCACCGGAGGCCCTCTCCTTCGACGTGCCCGACGCGGCCGCGCTCGCGGAAGTCGCGGCCGAACGCGACTACCACTACTGCACCGAGGCGCTGGTGCGGGGGGACGGCCTCCCCCCGACCACCGAGGTGCGATCCGCCCTTCGGGTGCTTGGCGGATCGATCGTGGTCCTCGCCAACGAAGATCTTCTCAAGGTGCACGTACACACCGACACACCGGACCGCGTGTTCGAACTCGCGCGCGGATGGGGGAAGATCGAGACAACCAAGGCTGACGACATGCAGGCGCAGCACCGCTCCAGGCACGGACTCCGCCGTCATATCGCCGTCGTGGCCGACTCCTCATGCGACCTCCCGGACCGCGTGGTCGATGCTCACGGGATGATCGTGGTTCCGCTGCAGGTCATCGAGGGCGATGCGATCTATTTGGATCGAGTCGAGATCCGGGGCGCAGAGCTGTACGATCGCATGCGCAATCAGGGCATACAGTTCAGCACATCACAGCCCACTCCCGGCGCCCTCCGTGAATCGTTCGAAGATGCGCGGGAAGTGGCCGACGCGGTCATCGGTATCTTCGTGGGCGGGGCGCTATCGGGAACTCTGGGGTCAGCCCAGGCGGCGGTGGAAGCCGTCGGGCTGACCGGCATCCACCTCGTCGACTCCCGCTCGGCATCGCTCGGCCTTGGGCTGCTAGCCCTGCGGGCAGCGGAGCTCGCCGAGGCTGGCTGGTCGGCCGGCGACATCGTTCGCGAGATCGAGCGCATCCGAGACCGGTCCGGCGCCTTCTTCACGGTGGACACCTTCGAGAATCTCCTGCGCTCCGGACGTGTGAGTCGTGGTCGAGCCTGGCTGGGGAGCCTCCTGGATATCAAGCCGATTCTCGAGGTGAACCGGGCGGGGCGGGTCGTGCCACTGGACCGGGTCCGAGGACGCGCCGGTCTAGTCGACCGGGTTCTCGAGCACCTCGACCGGCGTCTCACGCCGCGCCCGAGCACGCTTCGTCTTGCAGTCGCCCACGCCGATGCCCCTGACATCGCGGAGCAGCTGCGCGAACAACTCGTGCGTCGGTATTCGCCACGCGACTGTCTCGTAAACCACGTCACGGCGGCACTGGGTGTGCATACTGGTCCCGGGGCGTGGGGTATATTCTATCAAATCGAAGACCCTCCATCGGCAACCGAAGCGGAACCATTAGCGACCACGCGCGAATAGCAAAGGAACAGCGGCGCGACCTGCGGCTGGCAGTTGACACGCTCGACGAGCACAAGGCCTTCGAGATCGGCGTGCTCGATCTGCGGAATCTGAGCGACGCAACCGACTTCTTCGTCATCGCGTCCGGATCGTCAGACACGCACGTCCGCGCGCTCGCCGAGCACGTCGTCGGCGCCCTGGAACGGGCCGGACGCCGTGCGCATCACGTGGAGGGGGTGGTGGCAGGGCGGTGGGCGCTGTTGGACTTCGTGGATTTCGTCGTTCACATCTTCCACCCCACCATACGTGAGTTCTACCAGCTGGAGCGGTTGTGGGCGGACGCCCCTGCCGTGACACTGAGCGCAAGGGTCGGGTAGGTCTCATGGGTCGATGGATGGGACTCGTCGTGCTCGCGACGCTCGTGGTGGCGCCAGCGACGCGGGCTCAGTACTTCGGCAAGAACAAGGTGCAGTACAGGCACCTCGACTTCGCGGTCATCGCAACCGACCACTTCGACGTGTACTTCTACGAGGGCGAGAGGGCTGCGGCCGTGGACGCGGCTCGCATGGCGGAGCGCGCTTATGCCCGGATCTCCCGCGTGTTCAACCATCGCTACCGCGAGCGCCAACCCATCATTCTCTTCGCGTCACACAGCGAGTTCCAGCAAAACAACATCACCGACATCGGTGAGGGAATCGGTGGCGTCACCGAGCCGTTCCGCCATCGCATTCTCCTGCCGTTCACCGGCTCGTACGCCGAGTTCGAGCACGTTCTCCAGCACGAGATCGTGCATCAGTTCCAGTTCGACGTCTTTGCCCGCGGACGGATCGGCGGGTCCATCCCACGCCTCATGGCGGTGAACCCACCCCTCTGGTTCACCGAAGGAATGGCCGAGTATCTGTCGCTCGGACCCATCACCCCCCCAACAGCGATGTGGCTGCGGGACGCCGCTTTGGAAGGGGGCCTTCCCTCCCTCGCGGAGCTCACGTACGACCCCCGGTATTCCCCCTACCGATTCGGCCACGCCCTCTGGTCCTACATCGGGGAGCGCTGGGGCGACGCGGCAGTCGGCGAGCTCCTACAGGCGACGGCAGCATCCGGCGTGGACGAAGGCGTTCGCCGCATCCTCGGAGTCTCCGTGGCGGATCTCGTCGACGAGTGGCACGATGCGATCCAACGCGCGTACCTGCCCCAGATCGCGGACCTCGAGCAGGCGCGCCGAATCGGTCTCCCCGTCCTGACCCATCGCACGACGTCCGCGCGACTGCACCTCGCGCCGGCCATCTCGCCCGACGGTCGTGAGATCGCGTTCCTGTCCGAAGGGGGCTCGTTCTTCATCGATCTCTATCTGGCGGATGCTACCACGGGCCGTGTGAAGCAGCGGCTCATCAAGAGCGCGTTCAGTAGCGACTTCGAGAGCTTGCGATTCCTGAACTCGTCGGGATCCTGGTCGCCGGACGCCCGCTTCTTCGCCATCGCCGTGAAGCATGGTGGATCGGACGACCTCGTGATCTTCGACGTCAGCCGCCGGACGGTGCATCGACGTATCCAGATTCCGCTGAACGGCGTGTCCACGCCGTCGTGGTCCCCGGATGGTACGCAGATCGTCTTCACCGGCTACGACGGCGGCTTCTCGGACCTCTTCATCATCGGAGCCGACGGCGGCGACCTCCGCCGCCTCACGAACGACGCCTACGCCGACCTGCAGCCGAGCTGGGCACCCGACGGCCGGGCCATCGCCTTCACCACCGATCGCGGGACCCCATCGGACCTCGAGACGCTCAGTATGGCCCCGGTACGCATTGCGCTCTATCACCTCGACACGCATGGCATCGAGGTGCTTCGGAGCATGCGAGGGCGAAACATCAACCCAGTGTGGGCACCCGATAGTCGTTCCGTTGCCTTCGTGTCCGACCGTAACGGCATCCCGAACCTGTTTCTGTACGAACTGGACGAGCGCGAGACATACCAGCTCACCAATCTGTTCACCGGCGTTTCGGGCATCACGCCGATGTCGCCGGCGATCTCGTGGGCGAAGGAGGCGGATCGCCTGGTGTTCACCTATTACGAACGCCGGGAATTCAACGTCTACGCCGTCGAAAACCCCCGAGCACTCAAGACTGAGCCGTATCGCGAGGACTCGCAGCGCCCGGAGGTCGCGTCTCTTCTGGGGCTCGAGAGCGATTCCACTCCGGCTGCCGGAGCACCTGGCATCTCGCTCCTCGACCCCGATAGCATCCGCACGGTGTCGCTCTACCGAAGCCCGCCGGCGTTCATGCCGCCGGAACGCGCCCTCGACGCGGACTCGAGTTCCGCAGCCGCTTCCCCTGTGTCCGACGACAGCACGTCATCCCGAGATGCCGCGCAGCCCCCCAGAGACGACGCTCCCATCCCCAGAGTGTCGTTCCACGCCGGCGAGCATCTCCAGCCACCCGCCCTCGTCCCCGCCGCCAGCTCCCGGCCTAGGGAACCGATCTCCGTGAAGGCACTGCTCGACAGTGTGACCCTTGCCTTACCGGATCCGGCGGGATTCACTATCCGCGACTACTCCGCTTCGTTGGCTCCAGACTTCATCGCCCAGCCGACCGTTGGGTTCGTGCGGGACAACTTCGGGAGCGGGTTTTACGGCGGGAGTGCGATCTCGCTCTCCGACATGCTGTCCAACCATCGACTGGTGTTCGCGGGGCAGGTGAACGGGAGAATCGAGGAAGCCCAGATCCTCGGCGTCTACGCCAACCTGAGCCGCCGGGTGAACTGGGCCTCGGGGGCGCAGCAGAGTCCCTACTTCTATTTTACCGGGAGCTCCGCATCAGCCGCCGACTCGTTGGGGGTCCGGACGGTCACCACCCGCCTCGAGCGATTCATCGTCCGCCAGGCATTCCTCGAGGCGTTCCGACCGTTCGACCGGTTTCGCCGACTCGAGGGGAGTATCCGAGCGGTCAATGTCGGTCGGACCGCCGTGGATCTGGTCCAGTTCATCAGTCCATCAGGGTTCGTGACGGACATCGAGCGGGATCAGCAGGGTCTGGGGAGCGTGAGCTACGTGCAGCCCTCACTCGCAATGGTGTTCGATAACTCCGTTTCGCTATGGGTCGGCCCGTTGCTGGGGCAGCGCTACCGTTTCGAGTACGCGCCCGCGTTCGGGGGCTGGCACTTTCACCAAGTCCTCGGCGACTACCGCCGGTACGACCAGCTCTTCGGCCCATTCACCTTCGCGACCCGCACGCTATTCTTTGGTCGATTCGGGGAGGACGGCGATGAGTTTCCCATCTTCATCGGTGTTCCGGACCTCCTGCGGGGGTACACGGCGGGATCCCTCCGCGACCACGAATGCCGGATGGAAGGGTCTGGCTCGGACTCCGGGTGCGGCGCGCTGGATCAGCTGATTGGCTCGCGGATCGGCGTCTTCAACGCCGAGCTCCGCTTCCCCCTACTCCGAGCCATGGCGCTGGGCTTCGCCCCGGTGGGGATCCCACCCATCGAAGCCGCGGTATTCTTCGATGCGGGGATCGCCTGGGACAGCAACAGCCGGGTCGTTTTCACGCGCGACGAGGGGGAGCCGCAAGACGTGACCCGCAGCCCGCTCTACAGTTGGGGTCTCTCGCTGAGAGGCAACTTTCTGGGCTTCGTCATTCTGCGGGCGGACTACGCGAAGCCGCTCTCCCGCGGTGGGCAGGGGGCATATTGGACACTGAGCTTGGGGCCGACGTTTTGAAAAGGCGGATCGACGAATCGACGGATCGACGGACGGCGGAGGCGCGCCGACGGCTCTGGGTCACCAGGGGACGGCCCAACCGTCGGATCGCCTGCCTCGTCCTGTGCGCCGGCGCCCTCGGGAGTTGCGGCTCCGAAACACCCCCGAATCCCGTCAAGGACGCATTCGCCCAGGGGGGCGCAGTGCGGGAGGCGGAGGCCGCCGTGGCCTTCCGCTTCGCGCCCGAACAAGGAGTGGGCATTCAGCTCTACCGGCTCCCGAACCTGGCGCGGGTAGACTGGGATTTTGAGGGGGCCGGCGCGGCAACCATACGGACCGTCGGTTTCGCAGGGGACGAGGATCTCGTCTACGCCTTGACCAGCGCGGCTGAGCTCGTCACCCTCGATCTGACCACCGGGAGGACCCGCGTCATCGATACGAGCGTCGTGCACGCGACCCTCGGCCCCACCGGCACTCCCTATCTCGTGCGGGCTGACGGGACCATCGGCAGGGTCTCCCGCCGCTCGGTCATCGAGTGGTCGACGCGCGCTGAGCCGCTCCCCTCGGCGATCTGGGCCGGTGCACGCAACCGCATCGTCGCCCTGGCATCGACAGAGGAAGGCGACAGGTGGCTCATGAGCCTCGCCGACGGTCGCCCGACGGTTATGCAACGCATCCCTCAGGGACAGATTAGCGTTGCGTCTTGGGGTGATGTGGCGGTCGTGAGCACCGATTCCGGGCTGGCCGTCTTCGATCCGGCCGACACTGCCGGGGCCCAGTTCCGCAGGCTTCGCCCGGCGCCCGGGCCCGTGGCCGTATCCCCCGCCGCGCATCACATCTATACTGTCGATGTGGAAGGGGAGCTATTGGTATATGATCGCTTCGAACTTCGCCGCCTTCGGAGCCTCCGGATGCCCGGCACGGCAACCGACCTCCGCGGCGACCCGCTGGGGCGCCTTCTGCTCATCCGCGCCGCGGGCGAGGAGACGATTTGGGTCGTCGACACCGTCCGGTGGGAGCTCGTCGCGACCCTCGAGGGCTCGTGGGATACCGACCTGCCGATCGTGACACCAGACGGGACGGTCCTGGCGCGCCAGCGAGACGACGTGGTGGCCGTCGTCGGCGAGCCCTACGCGGTGTCCGATCGCGTGGACGGCGGGGCTGGCGATCTTTGGCTCGCGGCGGCATGGGACCCCCGTCGCCCGATGCTGCAGGTCATGCAGGACTCGGTGCCCGAACCCGCTCCGGGTGGTGGTGCGTTCTTTGTCCAGGTGAGCAGCACGCGAAACAACGCGTGGGCCGAGGACTTCGCGCAGAACCTGCGCCGGGCTGGGATGGCCGCTAGCGTCCTGACGCCTCAAGACGTCGACGATCTCTATCGCGTCGTCCTCGGTCCCTTCCCGACGCGGGAAGCTGCAGAGGTCGTGAGCCGGCAATTGGGCCTCCCATCCTGGATCACGCGGCGAGACACGACGTCCGGTATCCCGTGACATCGGAAACGCTCGTTCGATCCCAGCTCTTGACGGCCCTTCCCCCACTGCTGGAGAAGGCCACGGTGGTGGTGCTGACGCCTGCGAGTGCCGATATGTCGTGGGCGGCGGACGCCGCTTGGAGCATTGCGCGGGCTGTCGCCCGCCATGGCCGTCGGGTGGCCCTCGTCGATCTCAGCCTCACCGAGCGTGCCCTGGAACCGACGAGGGGACCGGGCACCGAGCCGGCTGAGGGCATCGTCGATGCCTTCAGCTCCGATGCCTCGCTCCAACGTGTTGTCCAGAAGGGCGACGTGCCGGGACTCTTTTACATCGGTGTCGGTAGCGAGCCGACGGACTCGGTGGATATCTGGGGACACCAGCGTTGGGACCGAATCGCTCGCGGTTTCGCGGAAGAGAACGCGCTCTTGCTCCTGTTTGTGCCGGCCGAGGCATGGACGCGCCTCCGTCCGAGTCCCGACCGGGTAGTGACGCTCGGGACGTTGGACGACACTCGCATCTCGTCGGAGTCCGCTCGGTGGTCCGGAGAGGGCGTACCGGTCACACACCTCATCCCGGACCCGCCAGAACCCGAGATCCCGGACGCGCCGGTTGCGTTGTGGTCCTCGCACATCGCCAAACATCGCAGGTCGCGATCCCGCCTGCGGCGGACCGTCGCCATCGCCGTGGGTGTCGGGGCTCTCGTGGCCGCCGGCTACCTGCTCACCCGCACGGGACAGCGCTCTGCTCCCGGCGGCGAGGAGGCGACGCCGGACACGACAGCCCCACAGCCTGCCGCCGCGCCGGTGACGCCGCAGCCTACCGCGGCACCTCCGCCGACACCACCGGTGGCGGGAGACGACTCCCTCTACTACTCGGTCCAGGTCGCGTCGTTCAAGACGCGCGCCCGGGCCTTGGATCACGCCGCGGGCTACGAGAGCCAGGGCTGGCCGACGACTCTCACCCCGGTGCAACTCGGGCTCCAAGGGGTGTGGTACCGCGTGATGGTCGGTGTCTTTGCTTCCCCAGCGGACGCCGAGTCGGCACTCAGGCAGTTCTATGCCAGCGGCCTCCTCGAGCGACCGAACGGAACGATCCTTCGTACCCCCCACGTGCTCACTGTCAGCAGCTACGCCGACGCCGTGGCGGCGGCCGCACAGGCGGCGGGACTTCGAGAAGCGGAGATCCCCGCCTACATTGTGATGTCGTCCGGCGCCCACCGGGTCATGGTGGGCGCGTTCGAGAACCCCGAACAGGCAATCTTGATGGACTCGATACTCGCCGATGCCGGCCTGAGCGCCACCCTGACCTCGCGCGAGGGACGTCGTTCATGAAACTGACCCGAGTGGAGGTGGCTGGTTTCAAATCCTTCGCCGACGCCGCAGAGCTCCCGTTCGGCGACGGCATCACCGCCATCGTCGGCCCCAATGGCTGTGGCAAGTCGAACATCTCGGATGCGGTGCGATGGGTGCTCGGCGAGCAGCGGGCCCGGCTCCTGCGCAGCGCGCGGATGGAGGAGGTCATTTTCCACGGCTCCGCCAAGCGTCGTCCCATCAACGTGGCGGAGATCACGATGTGCTTCGACAACCGAGACGGGACGCTCGCGATTCCCTACAGCGAAGTCGCCATCACCCGGCGGGTCTCGCGGTCTGGAAACAGCGATTACTTCCTCAACCAATCCCCCGTCCGCCTCCGCGACCTCCAGGATCTCCTACGGGGCACCGGACTCGGAAGCGACGCCGGGGTCGTGATCGAGGCCGACATGATCGATCGGCTTCTCTCCGACCGGGCGGAGGAGCGCCGATCACTCTTCGAGGAGGCAGCGGGCATCGGGATTTACCGGGACCGCAGGGTGAGCACGGAGCGCCGTCTCGCGCAGACTGCCGAAGACCTGCAACGTCTAGACGACCTGATCTCCGAGGTACAGCGGGAGGTGCGGAGCCTGGCGCGGCAGCGCGGGAAGGCGGAACGGCACCGGAAGTTCACCGAGGAGCGATTCGCCACCGTCCTGACCCTCACCCGCCGGCGTCTCGCGCAGCTGGACGAGAGGGAAGCTCAGCTCAGGAGCGAGCGCGAGGCTCTGGACGAGCGGATTCCACAGCTTCGGCAGCACCTTGCGGAACGGGAACGGGAGCGCGAAGCGCGGGTGCAGTCCCGGGCGACGGCTGAAGCGGGTCGCACCGAGCTGGAGCGCCGCTTGGCAGGGACGCGCGTCGAAGTCGAGCGTCTGGAGGGAGACATCAAGCTAGCTGCCGAGCGCCTGGACAACGCCACCAGTCGCACGACGCGCGCGCGCGAGGAGCGGGTGCAGGCCGAGACGCGTGGCGCCCAAGCTGCCAGGGAAAAGGCGGCGGCGGAAGCCGAGCTCCAGGCCGCCGTCACGGCGCGCGAATCGGTCCAGACCGAACTGGATCTCCGCTCTGCCAGCGAGGAGGAGGTCCGGGGTCGCTTGACGGAGCACCGCCGGCTCGTGCGCGAATTGGAGACGGCACTGCAACACGAGGCGGAGACCGTCCGAGCCCTGGCCGGGGAACGCACAGCGCTCGAGCGTGAGCTCGGCGACCTGCGCACCGAGGCCACCGCAGCCGACGACCGGCGGCGGCAGGCGTCGCGCGATTACGAGGCGGCGGCACACGCTCTCCAGGCCGCCCAGGAGTCGCTGAGCGCCCGTGAGCTCGCGGAACGGGAGGCATCCACGGCTCTCGAGCGGGCCCGCCGGCACCTCTCGGCGGCGCGCGAGCAGGAAGCCGCCTGCCGAGTGGACCGCCGGGGCGTCGAGGAAACGATCGCGCAGATCACGGCCCGCCGCGATGCCCTGGACGAGCTCGAGCGGGAACACGCCGGTCTCGCGCCCGCAGCGCGAGAGCTACTCCAAGCTCGGGATCATTTCGGACCCGGCGCCATCCTGGGGCCGCTCAGCGATTTCCTGCGGAGTTCTTCGAGCGAGGCCCCCGTGGCGGAGCGGCTCTTGGCCGAATGGCTCCATGCCGTCCTGGTGCGGGATTTGGAAGTGGTCGAGGCGGTCCGTCGCTGGCATCAGCCCACCCACGGACCCCTCGTGCTCCTTCCGGTCACCCCAGGCCCCCGCCTGGCGGGAGGCAACGAGGTTTCCCCACCTGGCCTCATCGTGGACGAATCGGCCCGTTCGTGGGTGATCAGCATCCTCATGGGGGCCCGCCTGATGGAACAGGACGGCACCGCGATCCTCCGCTCGAACGGTGCCGTCTATCTCGCCGGGCGGAGCAACGGGGGCCCCCTCAGCCGTAGGGCCGAACTGGAGACGCTCAGTCGGGACCACAGCGAAGCCGACCGGACGCTCCAATCGCTCACGGTGGCCCTGCAGCAGGCGGCTGCGGCCCATACGAGCGCCGAGCGGGTGCTCGAGGGCTCGCGAGAGCAGATGGAGAAGGCCCGGAGCGGGTTACGCGAGGCCCAGGCTAGTGCCGACGAGGAGAGCCGCAGGCTTCATCGGGCCGAACGGGATCGAAGCGAGCGGGAACAGGCCCATTCGCGGGTCACGCACCGGATCGCCGATCTCGAATCGCAGCTCCAGCGCATCGCCGAGGAGCTTGAACGCGCCAACGGGCGACGCGACCGCCTCGAGGAAGATCTCGCGAGCCAGCGGGAGGCGTCGGAGGATGTGGAGAAGGCGCAAGAATCCGCGCGGGAGCGGCGCGTCCACTGGCAAGTCGAGGAAGCGCAGGTGTCCGCGCGGGAGCGGGCGGCCCGGGAGCGGCAGGCTCGGGCGGACGCGGCGCTGCAAGAGGCCCGGGACGAAGTCGAACGGCTCGACGACGAGATCAAGAGCATCGAGTCGAACACACAGGGCCTCGCGCACCAGCGCTCCGAGTGGATGGAGGCCCTGACCGAGCGTCGCGTCACCGTTCAGGAATTGGAGGTCGCCGCCGGCGATGCCGAGCAAGCCGTGGAGGAAGCAGCCGACGAGCTGACCGCCGTCGAGCACCTCCGTGACGAGAAGCGGGCGGAGCTGGAGCGATTGAACGAGGAGCGTCACCGGTTGGACCTCGAGCTGGCCGAAGCGACCGGCACCAGACGGGCCTTGGTGGAGCGCGTCGAGGCCGAGTGGCACAACCCCATCGCGGTGCTGTTGGAGAAGGCGGAGGACGTGGAGGGGGAGACGGCCGTGCTGGAGGGGGAAGCCGAACGGCTTGCCCAGTCCCTCGAAGCCCTCGGGGTGGTGAATCCCCTGGCCGTGGACCAGCATGCGGAAGAGGTGACGCGCCTGGAGTTCCTCACGGGGCAGCGACGGGACCTCGTGGAGGCGCAGGCGTCGTTGCACCGGGCGCTGCGGGAGATCGACGAGACGGCGCGGGTGATGTTCATCGAAACATTCGAGGCCGTACGCGAGAATCTCCACCAGGTGTTCCACACGCTGTTCGAGGGCGGCGAATGTGACGTGCGACTCACGGACGAGAACGATCCGCTCAACTGCGAGCTCGAGATCCGCGCTGCACCCAGGGGAAAGCGCATGCAGCGCATTCACTTGCTGTCATCTGGCGAACGCGCCTTGGTCGCTATCTCGCTCCTCTTCGCCATCTATTTGACGAAGCCCGCGCCGTTCTGCCTGCTCGACGAGGTCGACGCGCCCTTGGATGACGCCAACGTGCTGCGATTCGTCCGGCTCATCGAGGAGTTCAAGTCGGACACGCAGTTCATCGTCATAACCCACAACCCCCGCACGATGCAGGTGGCGGACGCCGTCTACGGCGTGACCATGCAAGAACCCGGCGTCTCGACGATCGTCGGCGTGCGCCTCGGCGAGGAGGTCGAAGCGGTCGTCACTTGAAAACCGCCGGACTCGTCCTCGTACTCCTCACCCTCAGCGGGACACCGCTTTGGTCGCAACGGCCGACGGTGTCTCGAGCCCTCGAGCCCCTGCTCTCCCGAGACACCGTCATCGCGGTCTGGTTTTTCGGCAACCGAGGTGGAGGCCTCGAGGAGATCGCCACGCTCGTCACCGAGCTCGGTGGAACCCTCAGGCGGCGCAGCACCTGGCTCCACGCTGTGTCCGCGAACATCCCGGCCCCCGCGTTGAATGCGGCCCGAACCCGCGCGGAGCTGCGCCACCTCCAGCCGGTCGCGGCGTTCATCGGACGGAGGGAGCTCCCACCGTCGCCCGCGGCGGCCCCACCCCGGCGGGCTGCTGCCCCCGCGCAACTGGACACGATCTTTGGACCGTCGGCGATGCCCCTCCGACAGCTCAACCTCTTTCCGCTCGTTGGCCGAGGGCTGACGGGGGACGGCGTTACCATCGCCGTCTTCGATACGGGCTTCGAGACGGAACATCCTTCCTTCGCCTCGACCCTGGTCGCGGGACAATTCGACTTCGTCTTCAACGATTCCGTGGTCCGCAACGAACCTGAGGACGCCCCAACCGCGTCGCGCCACGGCACCCAGGTGTGGTCGCTCCTCGCTGCCAATCTCCCCAACCAGATCATCGGGTTGGCGCCGCAAGCTCGGTATCTCCTCGCCAAGACGGAAGACGTGCGCTCGGAGACACGGGTAGAAGAAGACAACTACGTGGCCGCCCTCGAGTGGGCGGATTCCCTGGGAGCAGACGTCATCGCTTCGAGCCTCGCGTACCTGAGCTTCGATGATGGATTCAGCTATCAGCCGAGCGATCTCAACGGTGACATCGCCGTCACGACGATCGCTGCCGATTCCGCGGTTGCCCGTGGCATCGCCGTGATCACCGCCGTGGGGAACTCCGGCACCGGAGGGTTTCGCACCGTCGTGACGCCCGCTGACGGCGACTCCGTCGTCGCGGTGGGTGCGGAAGACTCCCTGGGCGTGCTCCAGGCCTTCAGCTCCCGCGGACCGACTGCTGACGGGCGCCTCAAACCCGACCTCACGGCACCGGGGCGCGACGTGTTCGTGGTGGATCCGTTCGCGGCCGGTGGCTTCTCCCGCGTGAGCGGCACATCCTTCGCTGTGCCCCTGATTGCCGGCACAGTCGCCCTGCTGCGTGAGACACACCCGTTCGTATCGCCCGTCGAGAGCCTCGAAGCCCTCCGCCGGGCCGGGACAAACAGCTCGCGACCGGATTCGAGCAGCGGATGGGGGAGACCCGATGGCTCGGCCGCCACCACGTTTCCACTGGGCATCGTGGTACTGAGCCCCCTCGACACGATGCTCGCCAGCGCCACACCGCGCTTCGAGTGGAGCACCCCTCAGGTGCCGATCGCCGCGATGCCCGTGAGCTACCGCCTCGAAGTGGCGCGAGACACCCTCTTCATGCTCACGCTTCTGGATACCGTCCTCTCGGAGAACGGGTTCACGCTGTTGGAGTCCCAACGACCGGAAGACCGTCTCGCCTTCCGCGTCACTGCTACGTCGGCCGATTCCGTGACCTTCGTGGGCCCGCCGAGCCCGTCGTTGGTCATGCCGGCGTGGACGGAGCTGATCACGCTCAACGACCCGGCTGGAATCACGATCCGAGACCCCCGACCCCTGTTTCAATGGAGTTCGGTGGGTGTCGCCGCACCACCCGGCCCATTCGAGTACGACGTGGAGATCGAACGGGTTGACCGTGGCACTGTCGAGGTGCGGACCGAAGGATTGACGACCACCCAGTTCCGGCCCGAGGAAGACCTCGAGCGGAATACGCCCTATCGGTGGCGGGTGGTGACCCGTCTCGGACCCGACACCGTCGTCGCCGAGAGCGAGGGCACGGTGCTCATCATCGACGACTCAGCCCCCACGACAACGCTGCTGTTTCAGAACTTTCCAAACCCCTTCCCGGATCGCTCGAGCCTGCGGAACACGACCTGCATCTGGTTCGATCTCGCCCAGCCGGGTCGCGTCCGAGTCGACATCCTCGATATTCGCGGCCATGTGGTGCGGCGTCTCTTCCCCACCAACGGCCAGTCCGCGGAGCTTCCACCCGGTCGGTACGGACGACCGGCTGTGGAACAACCGGGTCAGTGCAATCCTCAGTTCGAGTGGGACGGAACCGCACAAGACGGGACCTCCCTCCCTCGCGGCATCTATCTGGTGAAGCTGGATTCGCCGGCGGGTGCGTTCTTCAAGCGGATTGTGTATATGGGAAGGGGTTTCTGAGGTTGGGACAATTCTGTTGCCCTCCTTCCCCTTCCGCCTCCGTCGAGAACGCAAGAGGGGCAGAGGGAGCAGACGGGCACGTCGGGCACAACGATGATTCACCTCACAGTCATCGGTAGCGGAACCGTAGCGCCCTCAGCCGAGCGCACGGCCCCGGCCCACTGGGTCGCGGCACCGGGACTCAGGCTCCTCCTGGACTGCGGTCCTGGAACCCTGCATCGGGCAGCGCAGTTCGAGATCCCCTGGAGTGAGGCAACCCACGTCGCCATCACGCACTTCCACCCCGACCATTGGGGCGAGCTGCCCATGCTCCTATTCGCCATGAAGTACGGCATCGAACCGGCGCGACAGGATCCGCTGGAGCTCCTGGGTCCCCGCGGCATCCGCGCGCGCCTCACTCTCACTGCAGGTGCGCTCGGTGACTGGGTCCTCGACCCCGGCTTCCCGCTGCACATCACCGAAGTAGCTCCCGGATCCAGTCATCGGCTGCCGCTGGGGGCGGAGCTCGAAGCGTTCCAAACGCCCCACACGCCGGAGAGCCTCGCCTACGGTGTTCGAACCGATGACGCGCGACTGGTGTACACCGGAGACACGGGGCCTTCGCCAGAGCTGGGGCGGTGGGCTGAGGGCTGCGACCTCTTGCTGGCCGAGTGTTCGCTACCCGATGCCCGTGCCATCCAGGTACATTTAACGCCCACAACCGCCGGCGAGCTCGCCCGGACGGCCCGTGCGGGTCGCCTGGTACTGACCCATTTCTATCCGGTGTTCGGGGAGGTCGATCCCGCGGCCGAAGCAGCCAATGTGTTCGACGGACCCGTAGTCGCCGCACACGACGGCCAGCAGTTTACGGTAGGACGTAGCGAATCATGTTGATCGTAATGAGACACGGCGCGACGCCCGCAGAAATCCGGCGCGTCGTGGACGTGATCGAGGAACTCGGGTATCAGGCCCGACCCATGCCCGGCCGGCAGCGCACCGCCGTGGGACTGGTGGGTAACGACGGGCGCGTGGACGAGTCCCGCTTGGCTGCCCTGCCAGCCGTGCACGAGATCATTCACGTTACCCAGCCGTACAAGCAGGTTTCCCGCGAGTGGAAGGAAGAATCCACGGTGGTGGAGCTGCGGGGCGGGCTTTCCATCGGAGGACGCGGGATCGCTGTCATGGCGGGACCGTGCGCCGTGGAGTCGGAGCAGCAGATCCTCAACGCAGCCCAGTTGGTTCGGGCGGCGGGTGCTTCGATCCTCCGGGGCGGCGCGTTCAAGCCCCGTTCCTCACCCTACTCATTCCAGGGACTCGGCGAGCAAGGGCTTCGCCTCCTGGCCAAGGCACGGGACGAAACCGGCCTCCTGGTGGTCACGGAAGCCATGGATCCGGAGGGAGTCGACCTGGTGGCGCAGTACGCTGACATTATCCAGATCGGCGCCCGGAACATGCAGAACTTCTCCCTCCTGAAACGGGCGGGCCACACCGGCAAACCGGTGCTCCTCAAGCGCGGCATGGCCGCGACGATCACGGAGCTGTTGTTGTCGGCGGAGTATATCCTTGCTGCTGGGAACCAAGACGTGATTCTCTGTGAGCGGGGCGTTCGCGGTTTCGACACCACGACCCGAAACGTGTTCGATGTCACGGCCATACCCGTGGTCCACTCGCTCTCGCACCTGCCGATCATCGCCGATCCGAGCCACGGAACCGGGCGTCGCGACAAGGTGATTCCCGTAGCGCGCGCGGCAGTGGCAGCCGGAGCCGATGGCGTCATGGTCGAGGTCCATCCCACCCCGGACCGCGCCCTCTCAGACGGCGCCCAAAGCCTCTACCCCGAGCAGTTCACCGGCCTCATGGTGGAGCTGCGAGCGATCGCCGAAGCCATCGATCGCTCGGTCGTCGAGCCGCTTCCTGCCTCCGTCAGCGTATGAGCGTGCGGCCAGCACTTGCCGCGTTGACCGTGTTTGCAGCGCTCGGATCTGACGGACAGCCCGTTGGGGCCCAGGAGGTGCTGCCCGCCCTCACGCGGGCTGAGGAGGCCTACGAACGCATCTCCTCACTTCGTGCGGAGTTCGTGCAGACGATCGTGAATCCGATGCTCGGAGGGCCGGAGGAGTCTCGGGGTGTCCTCTACCTCGAGCCGCCAGGTCGCTTCGCAATGCGGTTCGAAGACCCCAGCGGTGATCGCATCGTGGTGGATGGGACGTGGTTGTGGACGTATGCCCCCAGCTCCGTCCCGAATCAGGTGATCAAGCAACCCGTACCGGCCGGCGGCACCTCGACGCCCAACCTGCTTGCCCAATTCGTCGAGCGGCCCCTCGAGCGGTACGACGCCTCGGGCGTCGGGGTGGACACCATCCACGGACAGGTGGTTGATCTCGTGCGCCTGGATCCCAAAGCCGACGACACCGGCTTCACTGAGGCCGTGATCGCCGTGGGCCGGCGAGATGGCCTGTTGTGGAGGATTGCGCTCCGTGAGGAGACAGGGCAACGCCGGACGCTGATTTTCGAACGGATCCGCACCGACCTCCCCATACCGGACGGCGAGTTCAGCTTCGTCCCACCGCGAGGGACTCGGGTCGTCACTCCCTGACACCTTACCGAGGTGGTCCAGCTTCCTCCTCGGCTTCCGCCAGCACCGCCTCCAACGACTCGCGCACATCCGACGAGAGATCGGCGATCTCGATCGCCCGTCGCGTGAGGGCGCGATACAGCGTCCGGCTCTCCGGCGCCAAGACCTCGAGGTGCCGCTGCACCGAGCGCTCCTCGCCCCGAGCGACGGGGCCCCCAAAGCTTTTCGCCGTCCCGCGCGCCCTGAGACTCTCCAGCGTTCCAGCGAGAACGGGGCTCAGCGCTCGCCATGTCTCAACGGGCGACGCCCCGGCATCTCGGAGCAACCGCTCAGCCTCCGCCGCGAGTACGACCACGAAGCTGGACAAGAACACCTCGGCGGCGTGAAACATCGCCTTTTGCTCTGACGATACGCGCAGCAGATGCAGTCCGACGGACCGGCCCAACTCAGAAGACAACCGCACGGCCGCCTCGTCACCCTCTACTACGGCGATGGATCCTTTGAGTTGCTCCGGCGCCGTGAGGGGATCGTGCAGCGACTGCACCGGATGGAAGGAACCCAGGGACGCTCCACTGGGCTCCAGCGCAGTGAGCGCGGTGCGGCCGAGAACACCGGAGAGATGGAGCACTGCGTGGTGGGGGCTCACATGCTGTGACGACTGCAGCTCGCGAGCGACGCCGTAGATGGCGTCATCCGGTACGGCAAGGAACATGATGTCCACCGCCGCGATCCACGGCGGTGTCCCGCCCCATGTATGTTCGAGAGAGACTGGGAGATTCTTCGCCTGGCGGCCATGGAGGAAGACTTGGTAACCGGCACGTGACAGGGCGGAGCCGAGTCCCACACCGGCCCGCCCCGGCCCGACGATACCGACGACGGTCACGGGTTGCGGCTGTTTTCCGACTCCCGAGTGGCAAGCTGGAGCAATTCCACCGGCGTCCGCGCCCGTTCCAGCAACGCCGTCGCCTTCTGGATCTGCCCGTCGTCCTGGATACGGCGACGGCTCTCCGCCTCGCGTCCGAACACGTAGCGCTCCACCTCATAGGCGAACTGCTGCTGCACGAGATCCTGGGCCGTATCCCACAGCTCTCGCGGGATCGAGACACCGCGATCTTCCAGCCGATTCAGCAACTCCGCCCGCATCCCTTCCGTCACCCGGAAGCCGGTCGCCTGCACACCGCCGTTCCCCTTGAGCTCCAGGGCGTAGGTCGTCATGACGTCGCGGTATCGGGGGTAGTCAGCGCCGAGCGTGCGGACGAATTGCCGCTCCCCGGTCGTGAGCGAATCGCTCGTGACGACGAGATCCGGGTGAATCCCCCCTCCGCCGATGACGATCCGGCCCGAGTCGGTGCGATAGACCTCGCTGGAATCCACAGCGGCGGAATCGCCCACGGGCTCCTGGGAGTCGAGCGCCGTCATTGCCGCCGCCTCGTCGCCCCCGCGCATTCGCTCGATCGTCCGGCCGCTGGGGGTGTACCAGCGGGCGGTCGTGAGCCGGAGCGCCTCTTGGGCGCTCAAGCGGAAGACAGTCTGCACCAATCCCTTCCCAAACGTAGGTGTGCCCACCACAAGCGCCCGATCGTGATCCTGCAGGGCGCCTGCAATGATCTCGGCAGCACTTGCGGTTCCCTGATTCACCAGGACGACGATGGGCATGTCCGGCCACTGTTGGGTTCGGCGCGCCGCATAGGAACGCGTGCTCCCCCGTGCCCGGCCACGTGTGGACACGACCGCCTGGCCCTTCTCCAGGAAGAGATCGGTCACGGCGACACCCTGATCCAGAAGGCCGCCGGGGTTGTTTCGGAGATCGAGGATGAGCGAGTGAGCGCCGGCGCTCCGGAGGCGCACGACTTCCTGCTCGAGCTCCTCCGCCAGCGACTCGCTGATGCTGGAGTAGACCAGTGACAGGTACCCAACCCCACCCTGCAACACGGTGGCGAGCTGAATGGCCTTCACGTGGATCAGGGCTCGCTCGACGGTGAACTGAAGCGGCTCCGGGATGCCCGGTCGCATGACGGTCAGCACGACATCGGAGCCCGGCTCACCGCGCAACTCGGCCACCGCTTTGTCGTTCTTCCAGCCAAACGTGGAGCGACCGTCGACCTCGACGATCCGGTCACCCGTCGCCAGCCCGACTTCTTCGGCCGGCGTGCCTGCAATAGGCGCGATGATGGTAATCCAGCCGTCCCGGACTTCGATTCGAATCCCGAGGCCACCGTAGTTGCCCGTCGTGCTCTCGGTCAGCTCCCGGTACTGCTCTGGTCGCAGGAACGAGGCGTAGGGATCGTCCAACTCGTTGAGGAGTCCGTCGATGGCCATGTCGTAGAGCTGGCCTTCACCGACGGAATCAACATAGTAGTCGGAGACATAGCCGATGATGTCGTCGAAAAGGCGTGCCTGCTCGTAGACACTTCCCGCCCGCGACGTTCCTCGCTGCAGGAGCCATCCCCCCGACATGAACGACACGGTTCCCACCAGCGCGAGCAGTAAGAGTCGCTGACCTTTCATCGATCGCCTCCGATTCTCATCTTCAACCCGTCATCTGGGGAAAGGTTTCCGCCAGTCGGGCACGCAACGCGCTCCAGGCAGCCCGTTCCACCTCGTTGGCGGTCTGCGTCGCGTCGAGATGAACGATGCCCGGTCCGGCGAGCTCTGCAAACCACGCCGCGACCTGTTCGTGCAGGCCCCGCTCTTCTCGCTCGAGACGGTCCTGCGTTTTGGACTGCGCCGCTTGCCGCTCGAGTCCGACCTCCGCCGGCACGTCCAGGACAAACGTCACATCCGCTCGGAGCCCGCCGGTGGCCAGCTCGTTGGCGCCAACCACAGCAGATCGCGGGAGCCCTCGAGCAGCGACCTGATACGCCATCGTCGAGTAGTCGTACCGATCGCTGAGGACAACCCTCCCGGCGGCGAGCGCAGGGCGAATGACTTTTGCCACGAGATCGGCCCGAGCCGCGAGGATGAGGAAGAGCTCGGCGATGGGGCTCGCCTCGAGCTCTGGGTCGAGCGCCGCCTTCCTGGCGACCTCTGCAACAGCCGTGCCGCCCGGCTCTCGTACCGCTTCGACAGGAACCTCGGCGGCGCGCAGACGGGCTGCGAGTCGCCGAACCAAGGTGGACTTGCCGGCCCCGTCGGGCCCCTCGACGACTACGAACGCCCCGGGCACCGGCCCGTCAACTCAGAGTGATGATCGGACTCGACGCGCCCTTGGTGAGCCCCTCCATGATGTGCTGATTCACCCGGAACATCAACTTGTCGAAGTTGGACTGGGCCGCCACCAGACCCTGATACCGCGCATCGGTTTGGATCTCCCCCAACAACCGTTCGTACGCGGTGGCCTCCTCCTCCGAAGGCTCCCTGCCGTCTCGGGCGTGTCGCTCCAACCCCTCGGCCAGACTCTGCAACTTCTTGAGTCGCTCGTTGAGGTCCTTGGCTTCCTCCACCCGTTCGCGGGCGCGCAGCACCCCCTTGTATTCGTCGCTCTGGCCCAGAAGGCGCCCGAGCTCCTGGGCTTTGTCATTGATCATGACATCCGGCTCCTGTTCACCATGAGATAGCGCGCGCGCCCGAACAGATCGCACTCGACCCGCGCGTCGCTCCAGCCCGCCTCCCGAGCAAGGACCAGCGCAGCAGCATGACGCCTGCAATCTAGCTCGATGGCCAGTAGGCCACCGGGCACCAGGAACCGTCTTGCGTTCTGCAGGATCCCTCGCGTATGCGCCAGACCACCCTCCCCACTCACCAGCGCCCCTCGCGGCTCGAACGCCCGCACCGAGTGATCCAGACGCTCGAACTCCCCTGCGCTGACGTACGGAGGATTGCTCACGATCACGTCGAAACGCTCGCCGCCTGCTAGCGCACCAAGAAGATCCCCCACCCTAAGCTCCACCGGAACGTCCGGCGCCAACCGCCGCAGGTTCTCCCCCGCCACCGCCAGTGCGGCACGCGAAGAATCGGTAGCGACGACTCGGGAAAAGGGCCCCTCCACCGCAAGACTCAGGGCGATGCAGCCGCTCCCTGTACCGACATCGACGGCCTCGAGCCCATTGCCCCCCGTCCCCACCTCCAGGGCCCAGCTCAGCACCCGTTCGACTAGCCCCTCGGTTTCGGGCCGAGGAATCAACACCCGGCGATCCACCACGAGATCGACGCGCCGGAATTCCACACGGCCCGATGCATACGCGGCGGGCTCGCCGGCCGCCCGTCGCCGCACGGCTGCCCCGAACCGATCCCACAACTCCGGCGGCGGGCGAGCTTCACGTTCCAGCCATGCCGCGCCGATGGTGACACCCGACAGCACCGACCAGAGCTGAGCCGCTTCCCGACGAGAATCGTCGACTCCCACCTCCCGCAACGCGGCGGCGGCATCGTCGAGCGCCCTGCCGATCGTGGGTGTCGTCACGCGGCTTCCGCCTGCTCTCCGGCGTGTGCCTCCCGAAGGGCGTCAATGATCTCGTCCAGCTGTCCGTCGAGCACGCCCTCGAGCTTGTGGAGGGTCAGATTGATCCGGTGATCGGTGACACGGTTCTGCGGGAAGTTGTACGTGCGGATCTTCGCCGACCTGTCGCCGGTGCCGACCATGGCCCGCCGCTCTCGCGCTCGGGCGGCCTCCTGCTCGGCGATGCGGCGGTCCAGGAGCCTGGCCCGCAAGACCTCCATCGCCTTGATTTTGTTCTGTAGCTGGGACTTTTGGTCCTGGCACTGAACGACCAGCCCCGTCGGCAGGTGGGTGATCCGCACGGCGCTATCGGTCGTGTTCACGCTCTGTCCCCCTGGGCCGGATGACCGGAAGACGTCCACCTTCAGCTCTTTGTCGTCGAGGCGGACGTCTACCTCCTCGGCCTCTGGCAGTACCGCCACTGTTGCGGCCGATGTGTGGATCCGGCCCTGCGTCTCCGTGACGGGCACGCGCTGCACCCGGTGGACGCCTGACTCGTGGCGGAGCCGGCCGTAGGCCTCCTCGCCCAAAGCTTTGAAGATGACACTCTTGATCCCGCCAAGCGTGCCTTCCGAGAGATCGACAACCTCCACACTCCAGCCGCGGCGCTCCGCGTACCGCGCGTACATCCGAAAGAGATCGGCCGCGAACAGTGCAGCCTCGTCACCGCCCGCTCCAGCACGGATCTCGACCAGCGTATCCCGACTGTCCAGGGGATCCGGGGGGATGAGGAGCTGGCGGAGGTCACGCGCGAGGCCCTCGACCGCCGGCGCGAGCCGCTCGACATCGGCCCGGGCGAGCTCGGCGATGGCGGGGTCGGTGTCGTCGAGGAGCTCGTGGGCCTCGGCCATCTCGCGGCGTGCCTTCCCGACCCGCTCGGCTGTCTTGCGAATGCGGTCGAGGCGGGCGTGCTCCCGGCCGAGGGCCTTGAGCTTCTCGGGATCCTGCGCGACGGCCGGGTCGGCGAGCTCACGCTCGACTTCCTGCGCCCGGGCAAGCGCGGCGTCGAGCCGCGCCTGCATGGGTCACTCCCCCTTTTGGGTGTCCGACGTGGCCTCGTAGCGCTGACGGAACCGTTCGACGCGACCAGCCGTGTCCACCAGCTTCTGCTTCCCCGTAAAGAACGGATGGCAGCGGGAACAGATCTCAACGTGGATCGAGGGAAGCGTCGAGCGGGTCTCGAACGTATTGCCACAGGCGCACTGGACGACCGCGCGCTGGTAGGTCGGATGGATGCCGGATTTCACAGTCGTTGACCTCGTGCGTATCTCCCAAGGCGCTCCTCCCGCTTTCTCCGGCTCCCATCGCAAACAGCGGGAGGAGTGGGATCAGCGGGAGGGGTTTGTCTGAGAAGCTCGTCGGTGCCTCGCGACCAGCCTCAAGCTGTGAAATATAATCGCCACAGGGACTTGCGGACAAGCGCCGCGGTCGGCCATTGATTGACACAACACGCGTTCCACACTAAGCTAGGCCAGTCGAGAGCCGGAAAGACGTTCAGAGAACGCACATGGCCGTCGCCGAATTATTGAAGCGCATCCCGCTCTTCTCGCATCTGGGCGACGAAGAGCTTGGACAGGTGCGCCGTGCGCTGCGGGAAAAGAGCTACCCCAAGGGAAGCGTCATCCTCTTCGAGGACGACCCCGGCGACGCACTCTATACCGTGGTCACGGGCCAGGTGAAGGTGGTGCGAATCGGCGAGGACGGCCGCGAAGTGATCCTCTCCATCCTGGGAGCGGGCGACTTCTTCGGCGAAATGTCGCTCATCGACGATCAACCACGATCGGCGCACGTGATTGCCTTGCACGACGCAACCCTGCTGGTGTTGCGGCGCGAGGATTTCCAGCGCTGTCTCGCCGAGCTGCCCAGCGTCGCGTTGGGATTGTTGAAGGCGCTGTCTCGCCGCCTCCGCCGCGCCGATGACAAGATCGGGGAGCTCGTGCTGCTCGACGTCAACGGACGCGTCTCGAGAGTGCTGCTGGAACTCGCGGACGAGAGCGACGGGGTCACGGTCTCCCGCACGGTCACCCACCATACAATCGCACAGATGATCGGATCCAGCCGCGAGACGGTCTCACGGACGATGCGTGAACTAGCCGACCGGGGTCTCATCGAGGTCACGCGCAAGGCCATCTCCATCCGGGATCGAGCCGCACTGGAGGCGGTGGCTGGACTGCAGTGAGGGGGGTCACCCATGGGCCGTGACCGTCTTCCTTTCTCGACCGCGTCGCTCGGCGCTACGTTCCGACAAGAGACCGCGCCCGGCCCATGACCTGCAAGATCACGTTCTGGGGCACGCGGGGGTCGATCCCCACCCCCGGTTCACCCACCACACGCTACGGTGGCAACACCCCCTGCGTCGCTGTCGAGTGCGCCGATCGCGGCGCTGGGCACCTCGTCATCCTGGATGCCGGCACCGGGATTCGGCCGCTCGGTCGCGCGCTGACCCAGCACCACAACGGGCCTGTTGCGATCGACCTGTTCCTGAGTCACACGCATTGGGATCACATTCAGGGACTCCCGTTCTTCGCCCCGTTTTTCCAGCCGGGGAACGCCGTCCACATCTGGGGACCAAAGCAGGGCGACGTGGATCTCAGGACGATTCTCCGACAGCAGATGGACCCGGTCGTCTTTCCGGTTCCCATCGAGGGACTCGCCGCTCGGCTCGATGTCGACCACGTCGATCCCGGTCGGTTCGAGATCAACGGCTTCGCGGTCCGCACGATCCGACTCCGCCATCCCGGCAACACGCTGGGCTACCGCCTGACGCCCAGCGACGGCGAAGGGAGCGTGGCCTACGTCACCGACAATGAGCTCGGGTCCGGCGGCGAATACGACGTCGGCCCTTCTTGGCGACGAGAGTTCCTCGAGTTCCTGGAAGGCGTCACCATCCTCATCCACGACGCCATGTTCACGCCAGCGGAGCTGGTGCGTCACCGCGGCTGGGGACACTCGTCCTGCTCAGAGGCCGTGAAACTCGCCGCCGAGGCCGGGGTACGGCGTCTTGTGCTCTTTCACCATCTCCCCGAGCACGACGACGCTGCCATGGATCTGCTCGTCGGCGAGGCACAAGAGGCGGCTGAGGGAACCGATCTTGCAGGGGATGTCCTCGCAGCGACGGAGGGCATGGAACTCTGGCTCTGACGAGGGAGGCAACACTATGCGGTGGCGTTCGATAGTCGGACTGTTCGCCGTTGCCGGCTTGCTCGTGCCGCCAACACTGACAGCCCAAGATAGCCGTCCCGGTTTGGCCGTCCTGCCGTTCGAGAACGGCGGATCTTACGGGCAAGACAAGGAAGATTTCGACGCGCTCGAGATCGGTATCCAGCAGATGCTCCTCACCGAGTTTGCGGTGAACTCCGACCTCAGAGTGGTGGAGCGGCAGCGTCTCAAGGCGCTCATGCAGGAGCAGGATCTCGGCACGTCCGGGCGCGTCGACCAGGGAACGGCCGCGCAGCTCGGGAAGCTGGTGGGCGCCCGCTATATGGTACTCGGCGGGTTCGTGGACTTCTACGGTGATCTGCGCATCGATGCCCGCGTGGTGAACGTCGAGACCGGTGAGATCGTCAAGAGCGAACGCGTGCGTCGTAAGCGGGAAGAGCTGTACGACAGCGTCGTCGAGCTCGCCCTGCAGATCGCTCGGGGATTGGATCTCCCGGCGCTCTCCCGCCAAGCTATGCAGGAGCGCGAGAATCGCGAGGTACCGCCAGGGGCGGTCCGACTCTACGTGAAGGGATTGCTCTATCAAGATCGCGGTGACCAGGAACGCGCCGCCGAGCTGTTCCAACAAGCCATCGCCGAGTTTCCCGGCTACACCGAAGCCAAAGAAGCTCTACGCCAGAGCGGGGCTTCCTAGACGTCAGCCCCCGTGGTCGGGGCCACCGCCGCCCTCGGTCTGCTTACCCGCCCTCGACGCGGCGCTCTCGCCAGCCGGGCGCCGCGTTACCACGCGGGTGCTCCTTTGATCACGTGCGTTTCACCTCCCCGCAAGCCATCCCGCTCGTCATGCTCGTCTCGGGAATCCAGAGCTTCCTCCTCGTCGCGCAAGCGGTGCGCGAGCTGGGACATTCCCGCGGATGAACAGCGGCGCCTCGCCTCCCCGGCTCGGGCGCTGGTGTTCGATCCGGACCTGGCACGCCCGGAGCACCCGTTCGGTGGACTCACCCGATCGCAACGCGGCCGACCTCCTCGAGCTTGCGCGAGCCGGCGAGTCGGCCGCAGGTTCGAGACATGCGGTATCCATTGCTGGACCGTCAGTTTCGCCGCTGCTGCGGACTCGGGTCGAAGCGCGCCATCGCCTGGTCCGCGGCCGCCTCGCCAGGAGAGGTGAGCCATCGTGGAGCTGCGAAGCTCAGATTTCTGGGTTCGGGGGGGTTCGTGCTGGGTAGTATCGGCGTGATCGCCAGACGACGCCCTCTCACGTCACCGGTGATCGACGTGGAGCTCCCACTGTCGCCGGCGGCGGCGGATTCCCTCGATTCCCATCGATGAGATACCTGCTCCTCCGGCCGGCCGACCTGCGTCTCGACGCGATCGAGCACGCCCTCGCTGCGGAGGACGTGGTGGCGAGAGTGGTGGCGCCCGGTGACGCGCTGGAAATCGGAGACAACCCAACCGTCCTGGTTCTCGACGCCGACAGTCGCAAGACATTCGATCCGGAGCGGCTTCGGAGATTCGTATCGACGGGCGGTGCCATCGTGGTCCTCGGAGATGATAGCGAGAAGGACGTTCCGGACGAGGTCCCCGATGATCTCCTCGCGGCGTTCGTGCCCCAGCCCTACGGCGCTCGGCAGCTCCTCGTGACCTTGCGATCGGCGTATCGGGAGGCCGCCGCGCGTCGGGACTGTCTCAGGGCTCGAGAGGAAGCCACCATGCGGACGAAGGAGCTCGGAGAGCTGACGCGGATCGGCATGGCTCTGGCAACCGAGCGGGACTACAGGACGCTGCTGGACCTCATCCTGGCCCAGGCACGAGAGATTACCGGCTCGGACGCCGGGAGCCTCTATCTCGTCGAGAAGCAAGAGACGGACGGCGACGTCGGCGAAGGCATCCTGCACTTCGAACTCACACAGAACGACTCACGCCCCGACATTCCGTTCGTCACGCACACCATTCCCCTGGACCGCTCGAGCATCGCGGGATACGTCGCCACGACGGGAGAGCCTCTCGTACTGGACGACGCGTACGTGCTCCCTGAAGGAGTGGAATACTCCATCAACCGGTCGTTTGACGAGCGGTACGGGTATCGGACCCAGTCGATGCTTACGATCCCGATGAAGGACCACAAGGATGAAGTCATCGGGGTCCTGCAGCTCATCAATCGCAAGCAGCATCCCGACGCGAACCTGCACGCGGCGCAGGACTTCACACGCGAGGTCATTCCGTACTCCCGCCGGCTAGTGGAGCTCGTCTCCGCTCTCGCGGGCCAGGCTGCGGTCTCCATCGAGAACAGCCGCCTGTACGAGGACATCGAGCGGCTATTCGCGGGGTTCGTCCGTGCCGCAGTCACGGCCATCGAGCAGCGAGACCCGACCACCTTCGGCCATTCGGGGCGGGTGGCGACGATGACCGTGGGTCTCGCCGAAACGGTCGATCGTGCGTCGGGCCAGTATCGAGACATCAACTTCTCCCGACAGGAGATCCGGGAGATCCGGTATGCGGGGCTGCTCCACGACTTTGGGAAGGTGGGAGTGCGGGAACAAGTGCTGGTGAAGGCCAAGAAGCTCCAGCCGCAAGAACTCGCGCTCATCAGGCAGCGACATGCCTTCGTTCGCCGCACGGCGGAGCGCGAGTTCTTCCGCCAGCGGGTGGAGCACCTCGAACGCCACGGCCAAAAGGGCTATCAGGAGTTCTTGGAGCAGCTCGACGCTGAACATCGGCGAGAGCTGGAGAATCTCGACCGGTTCTTGCGGGTGGTCACCGACGCAAACGAACCAACCGTCTTGCCGGCCGGAACCTTTGAGGATCTACTCCACTATGCCGAGCGATGCTACCAGGATTTGGAGGGCAAGGAGCAGCCGCTGCTCACGGACGACGAAATCCGCTATCTCACCATCCGCAAAGGGAGTCTCGACGAGGCCGAGCGGTTGGAGATCGAGAGCCACGTGACGCACACGTATCGCTTCCTCCGTCAGATTCCGTGGACGAGCGAGCTACAAGACATCCCCCTCATCGCCTACGGCCATCACGAGAAACTCGACGGCAGCGGCTACCCCCGGCAGGTCACCGGCGAGCGGATTCCAATCCAAACCAGGATGATGACCATCGCCGATATCTACGATGCCCTCACGGCGGCCGACCGACCGTACAAGCGTGCCGTCCCCACCCAGCGGGCGCTGGGCATCATCGAGAGTGAGGTGGAGGGAGGGATGCTGGACCGGGATCTCGTGCGGCTCTTCGTGGAGGGGAAAGTGTTCGAGCGGGAGGATGACTGACGGAGGACGGTTCGAGTTTCTTTCCGAGTTCGCAGGCCGCACAGTCGGGCGAGCGTCCGATCGCTCAAGCCGGGCAAAGGCCGCGATCCCGTGCAGGGTTCGGGGCTGATCACGCAACCGAGGTGACAGCCGTCCCCGGAACTCGTCGGTATGTTCCACGTGTCCGTGCATCCAGCAGAGGCCCTACTGCCATGCGTCCACTCGTCCTGTCCATCGTCGTCACGGTCGTACCCTCGACCCTCTTCGCTCAGCACGACCACGCACGTTCCCCCTATGCGGGGCAGGAGCTTTCCGAACTCGTATCGCTGAGCGCAGAGGAGATCCGGCAACTCTCGAGCGGAGAGGGCATGGGCTTGGCGCGAGCTGCAGAGCTCAACCGCTATCCCGGACCCATGCACGCGCTGGAGCTCGCCGCACAGCTCCGGCTTTCCAACGAGCAGATCGCCGCTATCCGCGCCATACGGACTTCAATGCTCGAGCTCGCCATCGCCAAGGGCAGGCAGATCCTCGCGGACGAGCTCGACCTATCCGTCTTTTTCCGCGAGGGGACCCCCACCGCTGGCGCGGTTGTCGCACGAACCCGGGCCCTCGGTGTCCTCTACGGCGAGCTGCGCGCCATCCACCTCACCGCTCACCTCGAAACCCGTGATGTGCTGACGGCGGCCCAGATCGACAGCTACGATCGTCTTCGCGGCTATCACCCCTGAGCCCTGTCACGAGCGTTCATATGTGTGCGCTCGTTCGCGGACGAGGCGTGCGGGGAGCTCCAGTGCCTTGAGAGCCAGCCGACGGCAGGTGTCGGTCGCTTCTTCAGCTCCCCAGCCGCCGGAACCGGCAGTACACGAACTGCTGAAGGGCTCCAGCTGGTGTTCGATGCTCTTCCCAGCGACTCTCGACCAGTTGGAAGTCTTCTCCCAATTCTCGCCCCAGCGTGTCCGGACCATATCGTACCACTTCGAGGCCACTGCAACGCGTCGGGCCTTCCGGCCCGAAGGTTGCGAGGATGAGGTGCCCCTCCGGGCTGAGACATTGGAGTAGGACATTACGATACGCAGCGCGGTCGGCCGCGTCGGTGAGAAAGTGAAACACGGCTCGGTCGTGCCAGACCTCCCAGGAATGTGGGGTCTGAAAACCAGTGACATCGCCGACAAACCACTCGACTTGGCCGGCCGCCGACCCGATTCGGTAACGGGCCTCGGCGAGCGAGGCCTTCGCGATATCGAGGACGCCGACACGACTGTATCCCGCGTCGAGGAGGCAATCAACGAGCCGAGACGTCCCACCCCCGACATCCAGGATACGCGCGGTGCGTGGAACACCGGTGGCCTGAATGAGGTCGAGGGACAGGGTCGGGGAAGCCTGAAACCAGCTAACGTCCGCGGACGCTTTGCTGGCGTACACTTGGTTCCAATGCGCCAGTCTATCCATTCGCCGCTCCAATCACGCCCCGCTCCAAGCCCTCCGCCGGGTTCGACAATCCGCAGCGGGCGCGTCGGCACCGGGCACGGCCCTGAGAGTCAACGAGCTCTAGACTCCACACCCGCTCGCCAAACACCTCAAGGACCCCGCTCGCGTCACGGACCTCCGGCTCGAGGGTCACTGTTCCCGCTTCTCGGTCAAGAGACGCTCGGCAAATTCGACGCGACCAGATAGCTCACGCATCTCGCTCATGTGTCCCCGAATGTCCTCTCTGAGATCCTCCACCGAATGATTGAGGACCTCCAGTGACTCCGATAGCTGAGCTAGCTCGTCGGCTGTGGGGCTCCGTTTATACCGAAGCCACGCTCGTGTGATGATCCAGATCGCCGCGACCCCGCCACCCGTGACAATGAGACTAGGGAGCACCGTCGTCATGAAGATGATGTCGTAGGGCATGTGACCTCAGCTTCTGGGTGATGGGACCGGGTCGACGAGCCCACTACGCAAGTTCCTTCTTGTCGCACAGGTGCATGACCGCTATCACCTCAGCGTGGCCTGCGGGCTTCACCCGTCGGAGGCGCCAATCAGCGTCTACCGCTACGCCACTCCCGCAACAGGATGAGCCAGTCCGCCGCCCGCCTCGGATGATAGTCGAATCGCCCACCTGGGCGAATCCGCCGCAGACGCTCTGGATACTCATGTCGCGCCCAGGGCAAAAAGTCCTCGAGCCTCCTCTCGAGCATCTGGCGTCGGCCCTCACTCAAGGGACCGAAGGAGATCTCGGCAATCAAGCTGCCGCGAAAGACGAAGCTCACCGTCTCGTACTCCAAGTAACCCACATCCAGCAACTGAAGCCAGGCGCTTGTCTCCAAGAGCTGATTCGCGATCACCGTATCACCACGTTCCTTCAGCGACGCGGCTCGGAACTGACTCGAAACCACCGAATCCCAACGCATCCGTGAGTCCAACGCTGCCCTACCCCGGATCGGCAACGCCCCAAGGCCAAGAAGCACGACATCGTCGGCCGCGAGCTCCAGCGCTCTGGGGATGCGGTACGTATTGTATGCTTCGAGGAATCGCTCGACACGGTTTGCCCGGGTAGAGTCAGAAGGAGATCCGACAACTGCAAGCGTCGGGAATCGGACGCCGTCGGAGCCGTAGCCCAGAACTGCGGCCGTCACCCGGCCTTCTTCCGAGGCGAGGCTACCCACGATCAGGACCAGCGGGACCAGTGCGCCCAATGGAGACTTCATCCATCCCATACGCACAGTTCGACCGTTCTTTCGATGTCGGATCAGCTGAGGTCGACTCGGCCGCCGGCAACTGCTCACTTGACGTCGGCTCCCGGCAGCGCGCGTCAACGGCAGAGCATTACCAACTCCGGAACCAGTGCCACCATCGGTTTCTCAGATGACGATAGCGATCTTCTCCGACGCGTGGTGGCTCACCCACCCAGCTATAGGCCAATCCGCAATCGTCCAACAGACGGCATTGGGTGGTGATGAGCCGCACCGCCCCTGGCACGAGCTCGGTTTCCGTAACCCGAAATAGCCCCACCGCCCTTCCCACGTGTCGACCGAGATCAGTTCTGCCGGCGCGAACATCAGCCACATACGCTTCGAGCGACCCTTGACTGAGGGCAACACGCAATCGCAACAGCGGAGTTGCGACTGGCCCAAGTGAAAGGAGCAAGACGAGACCAAGACCGGTGAGGAAGACCATCGTGGCAGCCCGCACCACCCGGGGCGCACGCCGTCGGCCGTCTTCCGACGCTGGACCGGTATACCTGAGCCCGTGCAACACGAGCCACAACAGCAGGGCGATGGGCACTGCCCAGACACTCACGAGACCAAAGAACCCCAGCCCGCCATCGCTGACATCGTTCAAGAGCACGAGCAGCCACGCGAAGACCGTTACCGCAAGCGCAACCATCAGCCCCTACACGAGCCGCTCTGGAACCTGCATTGCCGTCTCGGTCTCTCGCGTAAGAACACCCGCATCGAAAGCTCTCTGGGTCCAGGGACGCCGGCCAATCGGTCGCCAGGGCTGGCACCGAGGACGCATCCCCCTCAATCAACGGAGTGTCCTTCAGTCTGGCTCCAAGCCGACCTGCCGAACGTCACGGTGCGTCGGAGTTGCCCACTCGTGGCACACGTCAGCTAAGAACTGGCACAGATCGGCTTCCTCCACGAACGGGGGAAGAACGATGCCGCGCGCCGGTCGGGTCATGGCCGGTCGTCTCCGCTCATTACGCACTCGCCGCCCCCCTGGCGTGGGCGACGGCGGCGCCCAACCCTAGCGTAATGACCGGGATCATGAGGTACGTAACACCGATATCCGCAATGTACTGAGTCATGCTCATCCGCATCGGGCCACCGAGCAACATCAAGGGCGCATCGATAAGGAAACTGATGGCGAGCCACACCAGGCCGAGCAGTAGCCCTTCCCGGACGAATGCCCGGTTGACGACGCGGAAGTATGTGACGCCAAGACCAACGACAACCGTAGCGATTGCCACAGGCATGATGGACTCGAACAATGGTCGTGAGGATTCACGAAGCGGGAAGATCACGAATGCCACGATAAAGGGAACCAACCAGACGAGAACGCCGAAGAGTAGGGCCTTTCGTAGCGAAGTCACGTTGCCTCCTGCGGGGTCGAGATGCCGTCCAGCGGACGAAGCCATCACCTCCGGCGCTGCGCATCAGTTCTTCGTTTGGAGCGGTCGGCGGGACGTGCCGGTCGGCCGGATTGCAGTTCATAGGCGCGCTTGAACCAGCCCAGCAACTGCTCATCCACATCATTTGGAGCACGTAGGATCACGCCGTAGCCCACCTTTGCCGGTCCAAGACGTTCCCGCTTGACGATCCGTTCATCGACGATGACGGCATCCGAGAGGAACCCCACTCGCAGGTAGTCCTGTCTGACGGAAACACCGCCAAAGTGGTACTTGCTGGCCAGATTGATTCCCGACTTCACCGCGTCGATGCGAAGGGGCCCGAGCTCACGCAATCTCGTGATCAAGACGTCGTAGGTCTCGCGCAGTTTGGGATCCTTGCCTCGAAAGTGATGCTTCACCGACTGCGCCTTGCAGGAGTGCCACTGATTCCGCTTCGCAAATCTTCGCCCACACGCCGGGCACTTCCAGAGCGTCGGCTGCCTAGTCAAACGGTCTCCACTGGGGGCCTATCGGCCGACCGATTTATCGATCGAATTCGAGTCGTGGTGGGGATCCCTCGGTGGACTCTGAGGATCGGCGTGCAGGGAGCGCAGCACGAGATCCCGAACGAATGTCACTCGTCGATCGACCTTTCGGGCTAAAACTCCCCACACGGAACGAGCCACTGCCCACCCGCCTCCCAACACCGCCAGTACCGCTGTTCCAACAACAGCCGGTCCCTGCGTCTCCGACACGACAAGGCCAATATAGCCCGCTGCCAAGGCCGCAACGTAATACGGGAAGCGTTTCCATCCCTCGTAGTCGCCGTCCACCCGAACGAAGGTGTCGCGCTCCCGAGGGACGATCTTCACGGTCAGATCGGAGTAGCGCGAACCCGCCCGCCACTCCAAGCTTTGGCCGACCTGTTGGACACGCCCCATGTGGCCAGTAGCCCGTCGCAACGCTGCCAAGAGGTCGGGATACCCGGTCGGCGTTGCCCGGTGAGCGGCGGTACCGGAGGCTACGCGTGATGCTCTTGGGCCAAACAACATCCTGGTGATGGATCCCGGCGGGGCGCCCCGCGGAAGCTCAGCAGCCACTTGCGCAACAAGCTCGGCCGGGATCCCAACCTGCGTCGCGATCTCTTGAATGTCCTCTAGGGAGTGTCGATCGGTCTCATCCGCAGCTTGTAGCGCAGCGGCGCGCCTAATGATGAGCGCTAGTTCGTCATCCGTGTAAGAGTCGAAGGGCATTTAGAGACTCGTACTCGGGCGGTTGCCGTCTGGCAGCCTGGCGGATCCGCTGCGGGCGACTCGGTCGGGTGCGCAACCGCGCAGAGCAATTCGCGAACGGCCCCGCACAAACAAGCCGAATCGCTAGTCGAGCTGGCGGAGCACATGGCTCGCCGCCGCCGCCACCCAATCGTCGCCTGCAGGGATATCCTGTAGCCAACGCGTCAGCACTGTGGCTGAGGCGAAGTCGCCCAATCGCCCCAAGACGTACGCGGCGTAGAAGCCCGCCCACTGCTCGTCCCGCTCGCCGTCCAGGTAGCCGCTTTCGTAGTCGTGATGCGCAGCACCCGCGGCGGACAGGGTTTCACGAAGGTCTTCGAGGGATGGGGTCGCTCTCATGGCCTCTCCAACACAATGAGCGCCGCCTACCGGGTTTGTGGCCTCAAGGTAGGCATCACTGTTCATGGTTGTGCGGTTGCGGACCGCGTTACGAAAGACACGTGGCGGTTGAAAGTCGCCAGCGCGTCAGACGGCACGCCCAGCGTGCCGAAGCTTCAGCAGGGTCGCGTAGATCACGACGTTGGCAAGCAGCACGAACGCCCCGGCAGCAAGCTCCATCAAACGAGGATGCGCGCTACCGAAATTGACTGCTGGAAACACGTAGTGCTCAAGAAAGCCAGACTCGTAGCCCTTGTTGCCCGCTGCTCGAAGGAAGAACACCTCCAAGGGAGTGAGCGGACATGTCCAGTTGGCGAAGCTCACTACAACTCCCCATGCGGCAACCGGAATGTGCAGCCAGATGATCCTGGGCCATCGCAGTGCCGCTATCCCCCCAAACGGTGCGACAAGGATGAACGCGAGATGGGCGCCGAATACTACATAGGCGAGCAGCTGATAGAACACGTCTATCCAGCCTACCGGAGTGTTGTGTCATTCCATCCAGATATTCCGTCAATCAGCGGCGCGCGACCTCGCCAGAGAGCGTCCAGCCTGCCGCGCACAGCATAGGGCCAAGGCCAGACTGACGCAACCGAGCATCGTCATGCGACCTCAGACAGGCGCATTGCCGACCATCCCTCGAAACCACAGGTTCCGCGGTACCTCTTGGCAGTACTCTCGATACTGTTCGCCATGGGTGTTCAAGAGATGCTCTTCTTCCGTCAGTATCATCATATGGATCAAGACGAAGTAGAGAATGGCCCACTCTACGGCATACCAGGAAGGCCACAGCATGGCGAAGCCAACGCCTCGCTTCCGATAGTCTCGACGCACCAAGACTCGAAGAACCACCACGCCATAAGCCAGGAGCAGCGTGTTAGATGCGGTCGTTACCGCTCGCCCGACTGCTTAGCGTGAAAGGCCTGTCCCAGCCATGCAACACCGATCACAATCCACACCACTGCAAAGATGACCCGGCCAACAGGGTCTGCCCTCATGACGAGACCAAAGGCAGGAATCGCGGCGATTACAAACGAAATGATCGCCATGATCATGTATAACCGTGCCGGAATCCGTTTTGGCATCTGCGGCCCTTCCATTCTCCCTGGTGCCGCGCCCCAGCCGACTTCGCACATGGCGCTCACGCTGACCGCGCCACGCAGAGCCGCGGGCGCGAAGATCAGTAGCGCAAGCTCGGACTACACCGATTCTCCCTCACGCCCCCAACCTCCACCACCCGGTGTCTCCACCCGCAATACATCACCAACAGCCATCGTCAGCGCCGCCCGCGCACCCATCACCTTGCCGTTCAAGGAGTTCTCGCCTGGTTGCCCCTGGCCCCCACCGCGCGCACCGCTCGGCGCGTGCCGACGACGATCGGTGAGGAGGCTGGCTTCCATCTCCTCCCGCGCTTCGTATTCGCGAATCACGCCCTCACCGCCGCGGAACTGACCGCCACCGCCACTGTTCCGGCGCAACGCATATGCGCGCACACGGATTGGATGCTCCATCTCCAACACTTCGATAGGCGTGTTTCGGGTGTTGGACATGCCGACATGAACACCCGAAGGACCCGGGCCCCGTGCCGAAGCCCCTTGCCCACCACCCAACGTTTCGTAGTAGGTCCACCCCGCGCCACCCAACACCACGTTGTTCATGGTCCCCTGCCCCTGGGCGGCTAGCTCCGCAGCATCGGCCAGAGCCAGAAACAACACGTCGGTGATACGCTGCGACGTCTCGACGTTCCCGGCGACTACCGCACGCGGCCACGGTGCGTTCACCAACGATCCCTCTGGAGCGTGAATATCCACTACCCGATGAAATCCGCCATTCGTCGGTAGGTCCTCGTCCACCAGACACCGCGTGACGAACAGCGCGGCGGACCGTGTCACCGAGAGCGGACAGTTGACGTTTCCCCTCACCGCCGAGTCCGTACCAGCGAAATCGCAGAGCAGCCGACCGTCCCTGACCTCCACCCTCACCCGAATCGTGACGTCGCGATCGTCTACACCGTCGCCCTCGAGCCAATCCTCTGCCGAATACGCACCTGCCCGCACGCGCTCCCGAATGGCCTCCCTCGCCTGCCGCTCGGCGTAGTCGAGGAGATCGCGCACTGCGCCCTCCACATTCTCACGGCCGTAGCGCGCAACGAGCTCGCGGTACCGATCGGCGCCGCGCTCGCAGGCGGCGCGCTGCGCGGCGAGATCGCCACGACGGATATCCGGCGTCCGAACGTTGGCCAAGATGAGCCGCTCGAGATCACCGTGGATGCGCCCCCCACTGGACCACCGGACCGGAGGAATCACCAGTCCTTCCTGAAACACCTCCGTCGAATGCGGCGGCATGCTGCCCGGACGGGACCCACCAACGTCCGAATGATGCGCCCGGACCACCGTGTAACCCACGACACGTCCTTCCAGGGCGATGGCATGCACCAGCGTGATGTCGGGAAGATGGGTGCCACCCGTGTACGGATCGTTGATGATGAACGTGTCACCCGGCCGGGGATCCTGCGCGCGAACCGCGGCCACCGCCTCCGGCATCGCACCGAGGTGCACCGGAATGTGTGCGGCCTGCGCCACCATTTCACCGTCGGCCGTGAAGAGCGCCGCTGATGAGTCGCGGCGCTCCCGTACGTTCGGTGAGAGAGCACTCGACACCAACACCGCCCCCATCTCTTCGGCAATCCCGGCAAAGGCGTGGGCCATGATCTGAAGGCCGATGGCATCCAGGGTCATGCCCGCTCCAAGATGACGGTCCCGCTTTCGTGTACCGTTCCATTCCACCCCGGCTCGATGCGCGCCGTCGCATCGACGCCATCCAGCATGATCGGACCTCGCAGCTGCGTGCCCGTCGGGAGACCCCGAAGCGGGGCACGATGAGCAATCGGCTCGGAAGGCGCTTCGCTCAGAGAACTGGTCGCGAGACGCACCGCGTCGGCCGCTCGCTGAGCAACGAGCCGCACGTTCACGACGTCTACGGGCCGATCCCGATCGGCATGGCCGTACCGTTCGCCGTGCAGCGCGTGGAACGCCACAGCGATCTGCTCCCCACCTCCCGAAGCAGGTACCGTCAGCTCGTACCCCTGACCGGGATAGCGGCAGTCGGCCAGCCGCACGAGCTCGGCACCCGGAAGGTCTCGTCGAGCGTTCGCCTCGAGATCGGCAAACGCCGAATCGACGCTTCGAGCGTCCAGCTCAGTGGCCGACCGATGCAGTGAGTCCACGAACTCGAGTTTCTCCGGCGCTGAAGCCAGCCCCAACGCCGACAGCACACCGGGATGCGGCGGGATGAGAGCCCGATGCATTCCCAGACTCTCCGCCATGCGGCAGGCGAACAGCGGACCCGCACCGCCGAACGCAACGAGTGTCATGTTGCGCGGATCGATCCCACGCTCGACGCTCACTCGGCGAAGCGCACGCACCATCGCCGCGTTGGCGATATCGATCATGCCTTCGGCACATCGTTCGACGCTCAATCCGGCAGCGCGGGCCACTGCCGCCAGCGCCCGCTCCGCCAGTCCACGATGCAGGGGCAGATCGTCCGCGAGCGGATGCTCGACGTCCAGCCAGCCGAGGACGAGCGCCGCATCGGTTACGGTGGGTTCCTCACCGCCCTGGCTGTAGCATGCGGGCCCCGGCACCGCACCGGCGCTCCGCGGTCCCACCCGCAAGGCCCCACCGCGATCCAACCAGCCAACACTGCCACCGCCGGCGCCCACGGTCTCGATGAGAATGTGGGGCAGCGCGAGGGGAATGCCCCCGATGGCTCCGCCGGGTTCCGTGAGCGGTGACCCATCGAGAATGACGCTCGCATCAGCGCTCGTCCCACCCATGTCGAGAGTGAGGAGATTTGCGTCCCCCACCGCGGCGCCGACGAGACGCGCACCTTCGACCCCACCCGCCGGGCCCGACAGGGCCAGGGACGCCGCCCGAGCGCAGGCTTGCTCGACGCGCATCGTCCCCCCGTTGGAAGCCATGATGCGAAAACGGTCGAACCCCCGAACGCCGGCCTCTCGACCCATCAGACTGAGGTACGCGCCGACAGCGGGACGAAGGTACGCCTCCGCCACCGTCGTGCTGGCACGCTCGTACTCGCGGAACACGGGAAGCACTTCGTGGCTGCACGCAACGGGAACGGTGGACAGCTTGGAACGCAGAGCCTCTGCGAGACCGCGCTCATGCGTCGGGTCTCGAAAAGCAAAGAGCAGGCAGATCGCAATGGCATCCGGCGAGCGGCGGGCGACCTCCTGCACCACGCGCACGATCTCTTCGCCGGCCAGCGGATCGATGACCCCTTCAACGCCGACCCGTTCGCGCGCGCCGATGACATCACCGTGGTCCACCACCGGTGGGGGGTGATCCCGACTCAGCTCGTACAGCGCCGCCCGATCCTGCCGCCTGAGCCAGAGGAGGTCCTCGAATCCGGCCGTCGTGACCAGCACAACACGCCCACCCGTGCGCTCCAACAGGACATTCGTGGCCACGGTCGTGCCGTGGATCAGCGCATCGGCCGCTCCCTCCGTCCCCCCCAATTGACCCAAGGACTTCCACAGCGTCGGTGGCACGCCTCCAGGCACCGACCGGAGCTTGCTCACCGAGATCCCGTCCGTGCTGACCGCGACGACGTCCGTGAAGGTGCCACCGACATCGACGCCGAAGCGCATTAGGTGCCGTCCCTCCCCACCACCCCGAGCTGGGAGAAGCGGAATCGCCGTGTCGCTCGTAGCATGCTCGAAGACCCCTAACTCACGGGACGTCGGTACGCCCAAACACCCATGGTGAAGGCGCTCATCAGCACCACCCACCCGACCCAGTCACCCAAACGGGTGTAGAGCGTCTCCACGTCCGTGGTCACGAGATCCCCCACCACATAGGTGCGCTCACCGAGCCGAGTTTCCTGGTACGTGCGTCCGAGGGGATCCACGAATTCGGAGATACCTGTGTTGGCCGCTCGGGCGATTCCCACGCGATTCTCGATTGCGCGCATCACCAAATGTGCCGCGTGCTGGGAAGGGGCGCTGGTCCTCCCGAACCACGCATCGTTGGTGATGTTCACCACGAAATCGGCACCACGTTGCCGGTAATCGCGACTCAAGTCCTCGAAAGCCGACTCGTAACAAATGAGGACGCCGAACGTTCCAATGCCCACGCGGTAAACCGGGCCGGGCTCACCCATGCCGAACCCCCCGAACCACCGCAGGTTGAACCATCGGGGATTCAGGAACGGCACGCGCTCCACGATGGGCACGAGATAGCGTTTGTGATACACGGGCTGGGCGTCGCGACGACCGAGGGAGTCGAACAGAAACGCCGAGTTGAAGTATTCGTATTCCTGCTCGGACTCGAAGACGACGTCATGTCCTCCAACCAGCAGTGGCGTACCCGTGTTCGTGGCCTGCTCCCCAATCAAGCGGTCCCAGGATGGACGCCGAAAGAAGTAATCAGGCACCGCTGCCTCCGGCCAGATCACCAGGTCCGGTCGGCGCTCCTCGATGGCTTCTCTCGAAAGCGACGCCAGGGAGCGCACGATGGAGTCTTGGACGGCAGCCTCCCACTTTTCCTCGTAGCCGATATTTGGCTGGATGAGCGCCACCTCACCCACGTTTCGAAAGCGAATCGAACGTTCCCGGAACACACCGTAGACGTACGCCAAGAGCAGGCCCAGAACCACACTGCCGGTCAGCACGACAACCTGTCTCCGTCGTGCGCGGCGGTGCCACGCCAGCGCCAGGGCCATGTTCGATACGGCGAGGAGCAGCGTCACCCCGCGAGCTCCCACGATGTCCGCGATCTGGACTAGCGTGGGGAATGCCGTCAGCGAAGTCCCAAGCCCCAACCATGGAAAGCGGAGATCGCCGAGGTGTCCAATGATCCACTCCAGCGTCGTCCACAACACCGGAAACACCACCACGAGCGACAGGCTGGTCCGATGGTGCATCCATCCGCTGAGGCCAAACAGCAATGCCGTGAACAAGGCCAGGACGACGATCGTCGCCGCATACCCGAAGGCGGAAAGCCAGGTGAAATGCCACAGAGCGATGACCATCCAGTACAACACGAGGCCGTTGGTCAGCAGGCCGAACCAGAAACCCTGCACGAACCGCCGCCTCAGCGGCATCGAGTCCTCACCACTGCGGATGAGGAGCAAACCGGCCGGTATGAGGCAGACGAACGAGGGAATGAGGAGGTGGAATGGAGGGTAGGCGGCGAAGAACAGGAGCGCGCCCGCTACGACGAGCCACCAATCCCGCCGCGGTAGGGCGAGTGCTCTCACAGCTCGACGGAGCGGCCTTCGCTCGCCGATCGGGCGATCGCTTCCATCGTACGATGGAGGACGATCTGATCATCGAGACCCGGGGGTTCCTCTTCGCCCCGGACCATCGCGAGGAAGTGCGTCCACTCGGCCCGGTACGAATGGCTCAAGGCATCTTCCCACCTGTGCGTCTCCTGGGGCGTCACGTTCATTGGTGTTCCGTGGATCTCCTTGAACACCTTCAAGGGCCCGATCGCCCCGGAACCATCGGCGCCCATGACCTCGAACCAGAAGCGCTCCGACTGACCGAGGTGCCGCCACGAGACGTCCACGAGGACCGACAGCCCCGCCTCGCATTGGATCAAGGCGCTCGCGGTGTCTTCCACCACCGCGTCCTCACGGGGCTTGGCAAACCACCCTGTTACCGTCTTCGGCTGCGGCCGGCCGGCCACCCACAGCGCCAGATCCACCAGCGGCAGCCCCAGATCCATCATCGCGCCACCACCCGACTGGGCCGGGCGTTCCCGCCATCCCCCCAGCTGGCTACTGGGACGCCAGATGTGCCAGCCCGTTCTGATGACCCGCAGCCCGCCCAACTCCCCGCTGTGTAGGAACTCCAGTAGCGCCTGCACATCGCTCCGAAAGCGATAGTTCATCCCCACCGCCACGACCCGGTCAGCACGCTGTTGCGCCTCGATCACCTCGCGGACGCCGCTCGAGGCGAGCGCGAGAGGACGCTCACAGAAGACGTGGACACCGGCGGACAGCGCCGTGAGGGCGTGGACCTTGTGGAGATGATTCGGCGTGCAGATGGCGACCGCATCGGGCCGCGCGTAGGTCAGGAGATCCTCGATGTCGTCATACACATCCGGGATCCCGAACCGCTTGGCCAGGGCACGGGCTTTGGAGACATCGATGTCCGACAGCGCCGCGAGCTCGATTCCCTCGAGGCGCTTCAACACACCGAAGTGGGCGACCTGGGCGATCGCCCCAGCACCAATCACCGCAACCCTCAACGATTCAGTCATCGCGTCGGCGAGGGGGTGAAGCGGAACATCAAACCGCCCCGACCGGCCAGAGTGCGTAACTCGGTGGAGAAACCGGCGCGAAAATCGAATGTGACGTACACTGGATGAGCGATGGCGATATGGGTTCCAGCTGAAAAATTGGCGGCGGCCGCCACCGTATCCAGCGCGTCCTCCACAAAGGTCCCTTCGATGGTGGCCCCGCTGCCATTCCGATAGTGCACGCCCAATCCCACGCCCAGGTAGGGCACGACGCGGTTGGTGTACGGAAAGACGTACTGGAGATCGATGCTCGCCTCGAGGTCGGCCCACGAAATCGTGCCGACATCGACGGTGAAATCGCCAGTCGGATCCGTGACGATCGCCCCAACCTTGGTCTCGAACTCCGCGATGTTCTGATCGTCGAAGTCGCCCTCGAAATACGAGGCACCGAACAGGAGCCGGAGGTTGGGAGCAATGAATCCGTAGTCGATACGAATCGCACCGGTCGGCTCATCTGTGAGCCGATTCGAACCGATGACCCCGAACTCGATGCCAATCCCCGACAGGCGCAAGCCCTCGTAGCTGAACTGCTCGAGGATCTCCTGGGCGGGAAGCGCCGGCGGCGCGAATAGGAGACCAACGAACATCCCAAGTTTGCGCCACGAGGTGCGAATGCCGGGAGAACAGCCCCAGAAGACGCACGGCCAATCCCGCCAATTAACACTCACCTTGTTCTCCCTAATACCAACGCTCCACCTGCGTCCCCGGGAAATAGGTGGTAACGATGGTTGCAAAGTCCTGACCAGCACGCGCGCGGCCCACGGCTCCCCACTGACACATCCCCACGCCATGTCCCCATCCCGACCCATGTACGGTGAGCCACTGCACCACCCCACCCGCGCCCTCGCTCGCAGCCACCTCGAAGGCCGTGCTGCCGAGGATGCGACCGTCAGGCCGGGCGAGCACGGCGCGGATGTCCGGTCCGTACACGGGAACCTCCCCTCTCCCGACGCGAATGCGGAGCTCAGTCACGCGTCCGGACCGGCCCGTCTTTCGGACCCGCACGTCGCGCACGGCGTCCACGACGTCCGCCTCTACCCCAATCACCCTGGGTAGGGTTCGCCGTAATATATCCGTCAGGGTCGCACCATCCCACTCGACAGACCACCGAAAGCGCGGCGAGATGTCGCAGTAATGGCCCCCGGGCTTCGCGTCGGACACCGTCCGCAGATAGGGCCTCGAGCGCCCCGTGCGAAAGCTCTCTTCCGGCGACGCCGTGACGTGCCCACAGGTCGAATGGAAGAAGGGACTGATCACCTCGCCGTGGTACGTAATCACCATCCCGCGGGTCCTATGGACTGCCGCCCACGCCTGATCCGTTTCTGCGTCGACGCCACCGTATGCTTGATCGGTGACCGTGGCCGCGACATCGTATCCCTCCGCAGCGAACTTTCCGCGGTTGTCGATTGCGTAGGTGCGTGACACGACCGCCTGAGCCTCAACCGCGGCCTGCTCCTCACGGCCGCGCCGCCCCAGCTCGGCGGACACGACGCCGGCGACGTAGGCGTCCAGCGATATCTGGTTCACGGCCGTCAGCCGTCCCTCCAGGGCGAACACCTCGATGACACCCCGATAGGCCTTGCCGTTCACGATCACGAATTCGGCGTCGTTGAGACTCACGAAGGTGAGGGTCTCGTAGCGGCCACTCTGGGCACCGCTCACCACGACGCTGCGTCCGTCGGCGGTGGCGCGGACCCCGTCGCCACCTGGCAGACGGAAGACGACCCGGCCGTGCTCCATGGCCGCGATGCTGGCCCGGCCCCTCACGCGGACCGTATCGGCCCGAACGGCAACGCCGACACGAATGTCAGGCTCCGTCTCCAACGGTTCCACGGCGGGGCGCGAGATTGGCCTGGCGCATGTGGCCAGGATGACCGCCGTGCCCGCGCTAGCTGCGGCTGCTTTCGGCCAGTGCCTTTGCCAGCCGATCGATCGTGTCTTCAATGATCTCGTCGGTATGTGCAGCCGAGACGAAACATGCTTCGAAGGGGGACGGTGGCAGGAAGACGCCGTGGCGCCGGGCGTGCCGGTGAAAACTCGAGAAGCGTCTGACATCTGACGCCCGCACGTCTTCAAAGTTGTTGACGGGACCGGGATGAAAATAGCACCCCCACATCGCGCCCGCGTGGCCGACGGTGAACTGGAGCCCCAGACTCTCGGCCGCTCCTGCCAAGCCCCGAACGAGCTTCCGGGTCCGGCGTTCCAGCTGCTCGTGGACGGATTCGCTGTCGATCGTTCGTAGCGCGGCGAGACCGGCGCTCATAGTCAGCGGATTTCCTACGAGCGTTCCCGCCTGATACACGGCTCCGGCAGGCGCTACCATCTCCATCAACTCACGGGTTCCTCCGTACGCCCCTACCGGGAGCCCGCCCCCGATCACCTTCCCCAGCGTGGTGAGATCGGGCTTTACGCCGGTGAGTCCCTGCGCACCACCGGGATGGACGCGGAAGCCCGTCATGACCTCGTCGAAGATGAGCAACGACCCCCAAGCTCGAGTGATTTCCCGTAGCCCCTCCAGGAATCCCGGAAGCGGTGGGACGAACCCTGCGTTCCCGAGAAAGGGCTCGACGATTACCGCGGCGATCCGGTCACCATATTGGGTAAAGAGCGTCTCGATGCCGCCGATGTCGTTGAATGGCGCAGTGATCGTAAGTCGCGCGAGGTCAGCGGGAACCCCTGGACTGTCCGGAAGACCAAGGGTCGCCACACCGCTCCCGGCAGCCACCAGAAAGCTGTCAGCGTGCCCGTGGTACGCTCCGTCGAACTTGACGATGAGATCCCGGCCGGTGGCCGCCCGCGCGAGCCGCACGGCGGCCATGGTCGCCTCGGTCCCGCTGTTGACGAAGCGGACCATCTTCACTGAGGGCACCATCTCCGCGATGAGCTCGGCGAGTTCCACTTCGGCCGGGCACGTGATCCCATAGGACGTTCCTCGTGCGAGCGCCTCCTGCAGCGCCTCGCGCACCGTCGGATGATCATGGCCCAGCAGCAGCGCCCCCCAGGCCAGGACGTAATCGATGAGACGCTCGTCTTCGGTCGTGGTGAGGTGGGCACCATGCGCTTCCTTCACGAAGAACGGATCGCCGCCCACCGCTCGGAACGCCCGCACCGGCGAGTTGACGCCGCCGGGGAGCACGGCGAGAGCGCGTGTGTAGAGCTCTACGCTATTGCTCACCGAAGCGCGGTCGCCCGAAAGTCGTAATCTCGATTGGCTTCGATCCGGGCCCATACAAAATCACCGGGACGCGCCCACCCTCCCTGGACCACCTGCGTCACGCCATCCACATCATCCGCCTGCCAGGGAACCCGCCCGACGTGCGTGGCCCCGTCTTCATCCGGTTCGGCGATCCGGTCGATCAGGAGATCCGTCTCGACGCCGACGTAACGCTGCAGCCGTTCCTCCGAGATCGCCCGCTGCAGCTCGAGCAACTCGTCCTGTCGGGCGCGCTTCACATCATCCGGAACGTCATCGGGGTATTGTACCGCGCGCGTTCCCTCTTGCGGTGAATACGTGAACACGCCGAGCCGCTCGAATTCCATCTCCTCGGCGAAGTCACACAGGATGCGAAAGTCGTCCTGGGTTTCCCCGGGGAATCCCACGATGACGGTGGTGCGAATCGCGATCTCGGGAATCGCCTCACGGAGCCCTGCGACCGTGCGCCGGATCGTTGCCTGTCGCTCGGGCCGACGCATGCGCTGGAGGGTCCGATCGGAGGCGTGCTGGATAGGAATGTCGATGTAAGGAACGATCCGCGGCTCCTGAGCCATGAGTCCCACCAATCGCCCCGTGAGCCCGGCCGAGTACACGTAGAGCAGCCGATACCACGGAACACCGGTTTCCCTTAGGAGGGTCTCGAGGAGATCCGGGAGCTTCGGCCCGGTTCGCCCGAGATCGCGACCGTAGTGTCCCAGATCTTGGGCAACGAGGTTGATCTCTTTCGCCCCCTGCTGCTCCAGGATCTGCGCCTCTCGCACTAGACGCTCGAGCGGTTCCGACCGGTGCTTGCCCCGCATGAGCGGAATGGCACAGAACGCGCAGGTGTGGTCACAGCCCTCGGAGATCTTGAGGTACCGGACGTGGGGACCGTCGCCGAGATACTGCCGCACTCCCGGGTGCCGCGCCACCGGATCGACGACGAGGCCCCGCGCAGCCAGGGTTGGTACCAGCCGGTGGAGATCGCCGAATCCAAGAAAGAGATCGACCTCCGGAACCTCCCGGGCGAGCTCGTCCCGATACCGCTGGACGAGGCATCCCACCACGGCGACCGCCTTCACCTGGCCTTCCCGTTTGAGGGAGGCCGCCTCCAGCATCGCCTCGATGGATTCCTGCTTGGCGGCATCGATGAAGCCACAAGTGTTGACGAGGATCACGTCGGCGGACTCGAGGTCAGCAACTACCCGTGCCCCGTGAGCCACAAGCTCGCCAACCAGACGTTCCGAGTCGACCGTGGCTTTGTCGCAACCGAGGGAGATGACACCGAGTTTCACAACGGCGGAATATAAGCGGGCTGCAGGGAGGGGGGGCGACTGATTTGCCCGGCGAACCGGCGATGGGTTGAAACCGCGGAGGGGCACGAAAAAAGGCCCCGTCACATTCCGGAGCCCGCACCGCCTCGGAACCGGGACCCAACGGCGCCTTCGGCGCTACGAGAGGAAGCTCTCCAACGCCCTGGCCCGACTGGCGTGCCTGAGGCGCGCCAGGGCCTTCTCTTTGATTTGCCTCACCCGCTCCCGCGTGATCCCCATCATACTGCCGATTTCCTCGAGCGTCATCGGCTCTTGCCCGTCGAGACCGAAGTACAATCTCAGGATTTTGGCCTCCCGCTCTTTGAGCGTCCTCAGGACTTCCTCCACCGATTCGGAGAGGGCACGCTCGAAGGTCTCGTCGTCGGGACCGGGAGCCTGGGTATCGGGGAGGTAATCGAGGAGCTTGTTGTCTTCGCCGGGAGTGAGGGGGGCATCCAGGGAGAGATGGCTTTGCGAGATCGACAGCGTCTTGGCGACCTCGTCCTCGGAGATGTCCATCCCTTCGGCGATCTCTTCGACGGTGGGCTCTCTTCCTAGCTCCTGCTGCAGAGCCGATGACCGCTTGCCGATGCGATGGAGCGTGCCGGCGCGATTGAGGGGCACGCGAACGATGCGGCTTTGCTCGGCCAGCGCCTGGAGAATCGCTTGCCGAATCCACCACACCGCATACGAGATGAACTTGATACCCTTGGTCTCGTCGAACTTATGGGCCGCCCGGATCAACCCGAGGTTCCCTTCGTTGATGAGGTCGGAGAGGCTCACACCCTGGTTTTGGTACTTCTTGGCTACCGATACGACGAACCGCAGGTTGCTACGGACGAGCTTGTCGAGCGACGGCTGGCAACCGCTCTTGATGCGCTTGGCCAGATCGACCTCGTCCGATCGGGTGATCAGGGGATACTGACTGATCTCTCGCAGGTATTGATCGAGAGATCCCTCATCAACCGCTGTCCGTTTTACAGGTCGGGGCTGCATCCCGTCGATTCCCTCCACCGAAGCCGGTGCCGTGGTATCGATCTTTACCTTAGCGAGGCCCTACCAAGGGCGCAACTGTCACCGACCACCCTCTGCCGGACGCCCACGGCCGCAGGACACCCAGGAGTTCCCGAGCGGAGCATTCGTGTTCGAGCGTGACGGCGACACACGCCGCACGCTCACCTCTGGCGAACTCGGCACGAACGACTCGCCCGCGGGGCACGTCGTGCAACGCCGCGAGGTCCAGCTGCGCACCACCGGCGCTCAAGATGACAACCACCGACGCATGTGGCGTCTCCATGGCAAGAGGATACGATGGTGCGTCCGGTTCGTAGGCATTGCAGTAACGCCCGCACGATCAGAAAAACGCAGCGAGGACTTCACTTCGGCAGCCATCCGAGCACTACCCATCAAGTGCTGGGTAGATCTGCACCTCGATCCAGCTTCCGTCCGAGCTATCTTCGCTCCAAACCGTGTTTTTCGATCTTCTTGTACAGGTTGCTGCGGGGCATGGATAGCTTCCGTGCCGTCTCGCTGACATTCCAATCGTTGTCTCCGAGCTTCGCCTGGAGAAAGGCGCGTTCGGCCGCCTGCTTGAACGCATCGAATGTCTCGTGGTGAACCAGATCACCCACCCCGGACTCCGTCGACATGCCGATGATCTGCTGAACCTCATCGCCGACGACCGCCTCGCCGGAAGAGAGAATGAGCAGACGCTCGACGGTGTTGCGGAGCTCGCGGACGTTCCCCGGCCACTCGCGAGTCGCCAGCGCTTCCAGCGCGCCTCGGTCGAAGCGCTTGGGACGCACCCCGCCGTTCTTTGCCAGGTCCGCCACGAACCTCTCTACCAAGAGCGGGATGTCCTCACGGCGGCTCCGCAGCGGTGGGACTTCGATGGGCACGACATTCAGGCGATAGAAGAGGTCTTCCCGGAATCGCCCTCCCGTGATCTCTTCTTTCAACTCTTTGTTCGTCGCGGCGATGACTCGAACGTCGACCGCAATGGCCTTGGACGCTCCGATCCGCGTGACGACCCCCTCCTCGAGGGCGCGGAGCACCTTCGACTGAGCGGCCAGACTCATGTCGCCCACTTCGTCCAGGAACAGGGTTCCGCCGTCGGCCAGCTCGAACTTTCCTGGTCGATCCGCGAACGCGCCGGTGAACGAGCCTTTCATGTGTCCGAAGAGCTCGCTTTCGATGAGCTCCCCGGGAATGGCGGCACAGTTCACCTCCACGAACGATTGCCCTGCCCGGGGTGATTGTCGGTGGATCGCGCGGGCCACGAGTTCCTTGCCGCTTCCGTTTTCACCCGTGATGAGCACCCGCGCCGGGGTGGGAGCCACCTTCCGGATCACGTCGAGGAGCTTCCGAACGGCAGGGCTCTTGCCCACGATCTCGTACCGATCGGCGACTGCAGTCTTGAGTTGCTCGTTCTCCGACTCGAGATCGAGGTGGGCGAATACGTTGCGCAACGTCAGCAATACACGATCCGTGTCCAGCGGTTTCTCCAAGAAGTCGTAGGCGCCCAGCTGGGTCGCCTCGACAGCCGTCTGAATCGTCCCGTGCCCCGAGATCATGACCACCTGTGCTCTTGGATCTAGCTCCCGCAACCTGGCGAGCGTCTCCAATCCGTCCATTCCCGCCATCTTGACATCCAGGAATACCAGATGGGGATGGGATTCTCCGTACGCCTTGACGGCGTCTGGGCCCGACTCGACGGTCTCCACCTCGAAGTCCTCGTACTCCAAGAGCTGGCGCATCGCGTCGCGCACGCCTTGTTCGTCATCCACAACGAGAACACGCCTGGCCATTATCTCACCCAACGGTAGAAAGTGACGCCGTCGGGCCGCACACGTACGTCGCCGACGGTCGGTGGTACCGAGATGTGAAACGCGCCGTCGTCGCCACCCGTCACCTGATTGACGAGGTGGGGAATCGCGCCAGCCGGCAGGGGGAACGACCGCAACGCGAACTCGTCGGGTCGCCAGCCGATCACGCCCGCTCGTTGGAGGCGAGCCGGACCGGCCGCGCGCAACGGCTCTCGAGGCGCCAGGAACCCGGCCAACGGACCCACGATCACGCTGAACGCGTCCGTCCGGATCTGCCCTTCGACGATGAAACGGTCCTCGGCCAGCGACACCCGCAACGAGTCCAGCGCCTGGCGCGCTGCGGTGTCCAACCGCGCATCGACGAGCGAAGCCATTTCGTCCGCCGTCAATACTACGTAGGCTGGCCCATCGGGTTGGGCGATCCGCGCCTCTTTCCGCTCCGCACTGCGGAGCGCCCTGGTGGACGGCGTGCCCACCGACGGATCCGAGTCAGCCGGCGACGCCGGTGTGGTGCTCGACCTGCCATCGCCGTTCCGGAGACGAGATTCCACCTGCGAATGGTACAGCCCTCGGATTTCGTCGCGGAATTTCCACGCCACCGCTCCGGTCACCAAGAGGATCGTCGCGCACCCAACCAGTGCGATGAGCCGCTGCACGCATCCGCCGATCATGTATCGAATTCCACGCGATGACGAACCGCGTATCGCGCCCCATCGCGATGCAGCTCGCTCTGCATGAGATCCAACGACGCGACGAGTGCCTCACCGGCGTACTCCAGACGATCCAGCGTCGCCTCGAAACCCGCGAGCTCCGACGCTCGCGTGTCGCGGCGCACCCGGCCAAGCGTGATATGCGGTCGAAAGGGACGTCCCTCCAACGCAAACCCGAGCGATTCCATTTCCTGTTCGACGCGATGTTGTAGCATCTCGAGCGCCGGCACGCCCTCCAAGCCGACCCAGACCACCCGCGGCCGCTTGGGAGACGGAAACGCGCCGAACCCCCCGATGGAGACGTTGAAGACCCTCGTACCTCGACCCGCCTCCACCAGCCCCGCAATGATCTCGGCTTCCCGCCCGGCCGCCACCTGACCAAGGAACTTGACCGTGAGATGCAGTGACTCCGGCCGGACCCAGCGGAACGGGAAGTCTCCGGCCCGGAGCGGCTCAGCCGCCTCCCACATACCAATACGAACCGCCGACGGCAGGTTGATGGCGACGAACGCCCGCATGACAGTCTTACCTGCGCTCGGCCAGGAGCTCCACGTGCGCCCGGTCCTTCCCCAGCAGACTCCCGCTTCGGAATCCCCTGAGATCGAGTGTCACGCGCACGAACCCCAGCGCCAGGAGGCCATCGCCGATGGCCTGCCGATGCGCGCGCACGAGAGAGAACTCTCCTCGCTGAACCTCGATGCGGGCTTCGTCCCCCCGGTGCCGCACTCGGAGGTCACCGCACACTCCAATTCCCCTCAAGAGCTCCTCACCCTCCTCGACCTGACGAAGCCGTTGGGGCGTGACGCTCAGTCCGTATCGGAGTCGACTGGAGAGACAAGGAGCGGCCGGGGCGTCCCAAACGGGGATACCCAGCGCTCGTGCCTCCCGCCGGACGTCGGCCTTGGTGTATCCCACCTCGGCCAGGGGGGACCGGACATCCCGTTCCGCAGCGGCGGCGAGACCCGGGCGATGCACGCCAAGATCATCGGCATTCGTGCCATCGACCAGCACGGCGATCCCCCGAGCCCGGGCCACACCTTGCAGCCGGCTCCACAGCTCATGCTTGCAGAAATAACAACGGTTCGTGGGGTTGGCGGCGTATCGGCGGTCGCTCAGCTCGTCGGTTGGCACTTCCAAGAGGCGCAGATCGAATTGGCGTGCGATCGATACGCCCTGCTCGCGCTGCACGGCCGGATACGAAGCGCTCACACCCATGGCCGCCAACGATCGGTCACGCCCGAGGATACGCCGAGCGATCACCGCGAGCAGCGCCGAGTCGACACCGCCGGAGAAACCGATAAGGACCGAGGGGAACGTCGCGACGAGGGACTCCAACTTCGAACGGACGCGCATGGCAGATAAATAACAGAAGGCAGGCGTGATTGGCAGGGGAAACGAAAGCGGACCGGAACATCCCGGCCCGTCACTCGCTTACAGCGATCCGCCCACGTGCCCGGCTAGCCAACGCGTGTCCAGATCGCGATGACCCCGCATCCGACGTCTGCATTCGCAAACTCCCCGGGGACCTCGAACTCTGCATAGACCTCGATGAGCTCGATGTCGTGGGGGTGCACAATGTCATCGATGAGGATTCCCGGGATCGTCTGATATCGAACGCCGTCGAGGAACAACGAGGGAACACAGCGGCGGGCACCGCGGCCCATGAGCACCTGCATCCCCGGACGCTGCTGCACTCCGGCACAGGGACCTCCTGCAGGCGAACTGGGGTTTCTAGCACCCGCATCGGGAGTGAATCGGGACGTCGCTTCGCTTCCTCGACCAAATAGGACCTCCTCGAGGCATTCACCCATCCCCACGAAATACAGCTTGACCTTCGTGGACCGAGCGAGCGCCATGCTCGTTTCGAGCGGGTGCCACTCATCAAGATCCGACCGCGTAATGAAGTCCCCAGCGCCCCAGGCCATGCGCTCCACGACATCGCCCACGCGGTTCCGCGGGAGCCGGAGCGCCTCCACCGTGAGAGCCTCCAGTGCCATGGCCCCTGGGTGGATCGGCAACTCCACCTCGTAGGTCATGGACTCGGGCAGGTTGAGGATCACTTCAAAGGGCTGAAAGCCAATCGCCCGAACTGAGAGGCGGTATTCGGCAGGCCGGATTCCGGAGACCGCAAACCTCCCCGACGCATCCGTGACGGCCATCGTGCTCGAGTCGAGAAACACCTCTGCTCCAGCCACCGGCGCCCCGCCGTCCTGATTCGTGACCAGCCCCCGGAGGACCGCGTCCTCCTGCTGGGCCAGCGCAGCCGACGCCGGGAACGCCAGCCCGGCAAAGAGCGCGAGGGCGAGACGCTCGGACCAGTGCCGGCGACATGTGGCTACTCCGGGCATGACTCCCCCTATTGAGGCGAACCGTCTATCGCAACCGGGTCCTGTTCGGGACACCACCGCAAACATTCCTCGGCAAGGCGCAGCGAGGGGCGAGGATCTTTCGGGGTCAAGCGCCCGCCACCAGTCGTCACATCACGCATCAAGTAGCATGCCGACGCGACGGTATTCCTTACTAAACTAAGCCAACAGACAGTACCGACAAGAAACCCTCGGTTCAGCCTACCACGCCTCAACGATAACCTAAGAGACACGCCGTTCCGGCGGAAGTTTCCGAAATGCTCCTTGCCCGCCGGTCCGAACCCGTCCGCCATCGTTAGGCCGTCCTCCTGTAGCCCTCTGTGCCTTTGACGCACGGGTGTCGGGTTGGCCAACAATCGGTCGCAAGGTGGGCAGATCGTCATTGTCGGTGGGCATGCGGATGGTATTACGGGCCCTGTGAGGGTGAGACGCACTTGTTCCGTCCCGCCTCGAACCCCGATGACACCGGCTGATTCAGATTCCGAAACGGTACCGCTCACATGCACCACCTCGATGGGGAGCAGGCGGCCAGATCTGCGATCCTCCGCGCAGCCTTGAGCACGCGATGATACGCCCGCGTTGACAGATTGAGACGCGCGATGGCCCTCTTGATGAGCGCGTCCGCTCCAGATCAACAACTTCGTTTGGTCACTGTGCGTCCCCTTCTTGCGAAATGCCTACCCCGATAGTATGAGATTGCACGGAGGTTCCGGCGACAGGGTGATACAACAGTTGGTCTATTCGTCGAGAGCGGGCTCGGGGGACCTCAGGCTTGGGAGCGGTGGAAGTTCCGGGAATCGAGACAAGGTGTTCGAGATCGTCGATGGCTCGTCGGACGACTCGGGCCGGAGACTACTGCGGTTGACATGAGTGGAACGCAAAGACAACAAGAGATTGGTCTGGTTTGATTCTCTGAGCTCCTTCAAGGGAGAGAACCTCATGGTGTTTCTTACTGGAAGTGCCGGCCGAATCCTCACTCTGTCCGCACTCTGCTGTCTGGCGGCGTGTGCGGACGGAAGACCGGGACCCCAGACCGTGGTCGACGATGCGGCGCTCGCCGACGAATCCCAGGGAGCGCACTGGCTCGCATACGGGCGGACCTACCGTGAGCAGCGATACAGCCCCGTCTCTCAGATCACCGACGCCAACGTGTCGCAGTTGCGGGTCGACTGGTACCTCGATCTCCCCGAATCGCGATCCTTGCTCGGCACGCCGCTCGTGGTGGACGGTGTGATGTACTTCGAGGGGAGTTACAACGTCGTCCACGCCGTGGACGCCACAAGCGGCGAGCTGCTCTGGAAGTACGATCCGCGGGTAATAGAGCACGCGGGTGACCGGCTGCGCCTCATGTGGGATTACAGCCGCGGGCTTGCTCTCTGGAAGGGCAAGGTCTACACCGCCACCTTCGACGGGCGTCTCATCGCCATCGACGCGGCCACGGGCGAGGAGCTGTGGAGTGTCATGACGCTCGACCCCGAGTTGCCGCTGATCATTACCGGGGTGCCGAAAGTATTCAAGGGCAAGGTCGTGATCGGGAACGGGGGTACCGAATTCGGGGCGATTCGGGGCTATCTCACGGCATACGATGCCGAAACCGGTGAACAGGCATGGCGCTTCCATACGGTGCCGGGAAACCCGGCCGACGGATTCGAGAGCGAGGCGATGGAGATGGCCGCCGAGACCTGGACGGGAGAGTGGTGGAAGTTCGGTGGCGGCGGCACGGTGTGGAACGGCATAACCTACGATCCCGAGTTCGATCTGCTCTACATCGGCACCGGCAATGGAGCGCCGTGGAACCAGAAGATTCGAAGCCCGGGAGGAGGCGACAATCTCTTTCTCTGCTCCATCGTAGCCCTCGATCCCGACACGGGCGAGTACCGGTGGCACTACCAGACGGTGCCGGGCGAGTCCTGGGACTACAACTCCAACATGGATATCGTGCTGGCCGATCTCGCGATCGACGGGCGGGAGGTGAAGGCGTTGCTGCATGCGCCCAAGAACGGCTTCTTTTACGTGATCGACCGGGCGAATGGCGAGTTGATCTCGGCGGAGCCGTTCGCCCACGTGACGTGGGCGTCGCACGTGAACATGGAGACCGGCCGGCCCGTGGAGACCCCCGGGGCCCGCTACGAGGATCGCCAGGAGCTCATCTGGCCGAGCACGATCGGGGCGCACAGTTGGCACGCGATGTCCTATAACCCCGGCACCGGTCTGGTCTACATCCCGGCGATCGATCTCGCAAGCGACTTCACCGACGAAGGTATCGATCTCGCGACGTGGGAGTCGCCCGATTGGGTGTTCGACGCCGGGGTGCAGCACTTCCGGGGTGACGCTCCACCCGACGCCGGGACGAGTACGCTCAAGGCCTGGGATCCGGTCGCGCAACGCTTGGCCTGGGAAGCACCCAATCCGGGGGTGTGGAACGCCGGAACGCTGACCACAGCCGGCAACCTGGTGTTCCAGGGTCAGGCCGACGGCCGGCTCATGGCATACCGGGCCGATGACGGGGAAGTCGTCTGGACCTTTGACGTAGGGTCGGGAATCTCCGCGCCGCCCATCACCTATACCGTGGGCCAGAAGCAGTACATCTCCGTGCTCGTAGGGTGGGGCGGAGCGATGGTCGGTTTGGGTGGGTCACTCGCCGCCCACCATGGGTGGTCGTACGGCATCCATCCGAGACGTCTGATCACGTTCTCACTCGACGGAAGCGAGACCCTTCCGCCCTCGCCGGACCCAGTAGTGCCCCAGCCGATCGCGTCGCTGGACTTCGTCGTCGACGGGGCGCTGGCGGTGGAGGGTGACGAGCTTTATCGGAGCAAGTGCGTCTTTTGCCATGGCCCAGTGGCCGTCTCAGGGGGCTACGCGCCGGACCTGCGCGCCTCTGGCGTCGCGCTGTCGTATGAGGCCCTCGCGGACGTCGTGCTGCGGGGCACTCGCCGCGAGAGGGGTATGCCGCAGTTCACGGAGCTTGGCCAGGCGGAGCTCGTGGCGTTGCAGCATTACATCCGCAGCCGGGCGGAGATGGAACAGTAGGCAAGCTGTTATCCTCAAGCGTTTGCAGCTCGGTGGCATGGGCAAACCGAATGCGTGTCATGCCACCGGTCGATCCAGATTCCGATACTGCACCGCCTCACTCACGTGCCCCACCTCGATGGTGGAAGAGTCCGCCAGATCTGCGATCGTCCGGGCGATCTTGAGCACGCGATGATACGCTCGCGCTGAGAGACTGAGACGCGCGATGGCGGTCTTGATGAGCGCGTCCGCTCCCTGGCTCACCCGGCAGTACCCCTTGAGATCCCGCGGAGCCATGTGGGCGTTGGCGAAGAGGCCCGACCGCTTGGCGAACCGATCGAGCTGATGCCGGCGGGCCCGGTTCACCCGCGAGCGAATCGCTTCGCTCGGCTCTCCGCTCCGCTCGCAGGAGAGCTCCCGGTACGGCACCGCCGGCACCTCGAGGTGAATGTCAATCCGATCCAGCAACGGCCCCGACACCCGCGACAGGTACCGCTCCACGCCCAGGGGACCGCACGTACAGGCCCTGGCTGGATTCCCGAAGTGGCCGCACGGACAGGGATTCATCGCCGCGGCGAGCGTAAACCGAGCTGGGTAGCAGAGCGTCGTTGCGGCGCGAGAGATGGTCACGACACCATCTTCCATCGGCTGCCGCAAGACCTCGAGCACATTCCTGCGAAACTCAGGGAGCTCATCGAGGAAGAGCACGCCACCATGGGCGATGCTCACTTCTCCGGGCCGCGGGTAGGTCCCGCCGCCGATCAGGCCCGCGTCGCTGATCGTATGGTGCGGCGCGCGGAATGGACGCACCGTCACGAGCGACTGCCCTGGTGGCAAGAGCCCAGCTACGCTGTGGATCTTGGTGGTCTCGAGGGCTTCCTCGAGGATCATCTCCGGTAGGATCGTGGGAAGGCGCCGCGCGAGCATCGTCTTACCGGATCCCGGCGGGCCGATCATCAAGAGGTTGTGGGCCCCGGCCGCCGCCACCTCGAGCGCCCGCTTCGCATGTTCCTGCCCGCGCACCTCGGCATAGTCCACGTCGTCCCGCGCCAACCCACCGAACAGCGACGCCGCGTCCACGTGCCCACGCTTCAGCTCCTCCCCTTCGCCGAAGAACGCGGCGACCTCCATTAGCGACTCCGCCCCCAGAATCTCGATCTCTTCGACCACACCAGCCTCCGCCAGGTTCTGTACCGGCACGATCACACCCCGAAGACCGGCGTCCTTTGCCCGGATGGCGACCGGGAGCACGCCCCGCACCGCCCGCAAGCCACCTTTTAGGCCCAGCTCACCCACCACGAGATAGTCTGCGAGACGCGGCCTACCTGCACGGGCGTCCGTCCCGTCACCGCCCAGCTGGTCGGTGGCTACCAGAATCCCCAGGGCAATGGGTAGGTCGAACGAGGAGCCGTCTTTGCGAACATCGGCCGGGGCCAAGTTGACGGTGATCCGCTTCAAGGGAAACTGAAAACCGGAGTTGGCGATGGCCGACCCCACGCGCTCGCGCCCCTCCTTCACCGCTCCCTGCGGCAGCCCGACGGTCGTGAACGACGGAAGGCCATGGGTGATGTCGGCCTCGACATCCACCAGATAGGCATCGATGCCGAGGACCGCGGCGGAGCGGACGCGGGCGAGCATCCTGAAGGGTCGTGCGTCCCGTGACTAGGTGAGAGGTAAACACGCGCACGGCGGGACCATTCCATGCAGGCCCGGCGCAACCAGCGCGCGGGGGCCCCCGACTCTACAAGCAGCCCTTGCTGGGGAGTCAGCGGGATCGCCCAGCCGAGCCCGCGGTTGTCAAGGCAGAGCGGCCGGCGATCTGGGTGCTAATCAGGACGGACAAAAGGAAACAGGGACGGGCGCTCGGCGGGCGAAGCCGGCGCCAAAGCCGGCTACCTCGAGACTTGAGGCCTCGTCCGCGATCCCGAATCCCACACCATCAAGGCGGTCACGTCGTGTGGCCGTCCCGCCCGGTGTCATTGCCTCCAGAGTGCTGGCCCGACCCATCGTCTCGGGCCCACGAGAATGCCGAGCCGGCATTCGGCCGGCGCTGGTAGCGTTCCCGCGGCTCCTGCGCCCGTAGCACGACTCGCAACACGCCGGTCTCGAGGTCCACGTCCCAGAGGCTGACCCGCGGCTGGAAGAACTTGGCAAAGTCGTCGACCGTGAGTGTCTCGGGTGTGGCGTCCAGGAATTCCAGCGCCTGAAGACGCATCGCCGCGTAGCTACTGCCGCACCGCTCCGCCGCGATCCGGAGCCCGATCTGATCGTTCAGCATCCGTTGTACTGCTCCTTGGGTAATGTCGAGCAGGCGCTGGATGAAGCCAGCCAGTTCGGCGCTCCCGTTCTGTGCGCGACGCGCTTCCAGCTCCAGTGCTGTGCCCGGCTCGCACAGGGCGAGGAGCAGGCGCCGGACGGTGGGCTTCGGACCCGAGGCGCGCGTCGGCGCGATGGCAGCTCGCTCAGCGCGGGCACAGAGCGCGAGATCGTTGCGGCTGAGCTTGAGAAAGGACGTCATCCGCTCGTAGACGTCTGTTCGTCCGGGGAGCGGCGGCCGCCTCCGTCCCGTGATCAGGTCGTCGACGTACTTCGTGGGAAGCTGGACGGCTTCGGCCAGCTCCTCCGATGAGCGCTCGGTTTCCCGCAAGCGCCGGCGCAGCAGTTTTCGGACCGGGATAGGCTCCTTCAATGGGACCGATGTCTTCAAGCGGAAGCTCCTCTCATCGCCGGGATCAATCGGAAGAACGAGTTGCTCGCTGCGTCATCTTCGACTCTCTGCTGGGCTTTTTGCTCGGCGTATGCACGCCCACTCGCTGCGCAGAGGGGATTTCGGGTGCGGGGTAGGACCAACGGTGGCCGCGCGCCGCTCAAGGTAAGCCCACTCCTAACCCGACAAGGGCAAGAGGTCCAAGGTCACGAGCGCGGACTCATAGCGCGAGCCCGCCCCCCGCAGGCACATGAACAGGTGCTCCAGGCTCGGCAAGGACCAGACCGTGGCGTAGGAGGTTCCCGCCACCTGCCAGGGGTCCCCCTGGGAAACCTCGACGCGGTCGGTCGAGCGCACGAATCCCGCGTAGTGGGTGTACCGCAGGAAGTCCATCAGGCCGAGGGCCATGCGCTGGGTAGGGCAGTGGAAGACGAACGTGAACCGCTGCGGGAGCGGCAGTATCTCGGCGGCCAACAGATCGAGCCAGCAGCGTCGCGCCTTGACCAGCGAGCCCAAGGACGCGCCATCCTGGTATTCGTTGTCTAGAGTGTTCGGCATTCGGATATCCGACATCCGTGCGGGACGTTTCCTGTCAAGACTCGCGGAATGCGCCGCGCGTACCAATCCCTGCCGCCGGGCCAACTGCTCATCGCCCCCCTCCTGTGTCGAGCAAATAAGCAGGCACCGATCTACCGCAACGGCGTCACCCAGTCGTACGACAGATCGACATACGGCCGGCGGTCCGCAGGATTCGGCGAGAAGAGTCGCACGGTGCGAGCGGTCATCGATATGAGTTTGCCCTCATAGACAGTGTGGCGGTTCAACCAGCCGACCATGCGCACGCCCCGGTTGGTCTTGAGCTTGAAGTAACGTGTGGGTGAGATCATGTCGGCCCCCTGGCGCACCGCGAGGTGTCGTGTTTCGTGAACTGCTGGTCTTCCCACTTCGGCGGAGCCGTCTCGGCGGGAACGAGAAAGGCGGGACCAGCGCTGAGGCTCGATCCCGCCTTCCATCGGCTCTCGACGGGCGCGTTCAGATGCGGCGCCCGAGCCGAAGCTTAGTCGGTCACGCACGTTCTGTCAACGAGCGCGCATGTTTCCTGCTCGCGATTCGAGTATGATGCGTGACGCCTTCCCATTCACCCCAGACGCGGTTAGCTTATGTTGCACTAAAGGCGTTCGTTCGGAGCGCCACCAGAGAACTTAGCGAACATTGCATGGGGCACCCGGCAACACGCGCGGTTGCCCTTTGTCTTTTGTAGCACGCCGCACGGTGCGGCGGCCCGCCGCGGGGGCAAATGCGCGGACAACACGATGTATAGTCGGTCAGTGCGGGCATCCCGGACTCCGACGAGCATCAACGACAGAGGAGTGCGACATGTCACGCATCACTGGCAAGGTGAAGTGGTTCAACGACCAGAAGGGCTTTGGATTCATTACGCCCGACAATGGTGAAAAGGACTGCTTCGTCCATCACTCGGCGATCCAGAGCACCGGCTTCAAGACGCTCGGTGAGGGCGAAGCCGTGGAGTTCGATCAGGTACAGGGCCAGAAAGGGCCAGCGGCTGAGAACGTCACCAAGCTCAGCTAGCCCAGCACCATAACGAGGCACGGTGGTCGGGGCTGTATCGATATCGTCGGTGGGCCCCGACGCCACCGGACCCGGCACGACACAACGGACGTTAAGCCCGGGGCAAGACAAGAGCAGTCGATACAGGGTAGAGCAGCGGCGCATCACGCAGCGCGCCAACGTGGCGCGTAATGAACTGGCCACTGAAACCCGCATGGTTCCTAGTAAACGCTGGCTACCGGTGGGAGGTAAACGTCAGCTCGGGAGGACCGTCAACGGGTGGCACGGCGGTGACCGAACGCGATTCGGTGGCAGAGGAGATCGCACACTACAGCGTCCACCCTTACCACGCGATCCCGTCACCCGGTGCGAAGGGTGTATTCCGTATCCTCCATCTACCTCTTGATCGCTGGCACGTACACTCCCTTCGCGCTGGTGAACCTGCGCGGCGCATGGGGGTGGAGCCCGTTCAGCGTGGCCTGGCGGTTCGCCCTCTTCGGCATCGTGTTGGAGGCGGTCGCGCAACAGCGCGTCAGGGTCCTGTCCGTCGTACTGTATCTCGGTCTCGGATGGCTGGTGGCGAAGCAGTCAAGCCTCTCCTCGATTCTGTGGCCACCGGTGGGCTCGTACTATTGCTGCTGCCGGGCGGGTTGGCCTACAGCGATACCCCGTGCGGGGGCATGATGGCACCGACGTCGCCGGTCCGTTCTCGAGGAATCCGAGGTCCTCGCGGCCATCGAGGGATCGAGTAGCCCAAACACACGCAGACACTGGTAGAGCCGCCAGGGCACCAGTCGCCACACACGGATCCCTTGTTACGCGAGACTTCCGGCATGAACTTTCGTGACTAGGTAAGGAGGCAGAGTGAATATCTACGTAGGGAACCTGTCTAAGGACGTCACTGCCGAGGATCTGCGCCAGGCGTTTGAAGCCTTCGGGCAGGTCGCATCTGCCAATGTCATAACGGACAAGTTCACTGGTGCATCAAGAGGATTCGGTTTCGTCGAGATGCCCGGTCAGGCTGAATCTCAGTCCGCGATTGAAGGCTTGAACGGCAAGGACCTGAAGGGACAAGCGCTTGCCGTTAACGAGGCTCGGCCGCGTCCCGAGAAGGGTCGAGGCCGAGGAAGAGGCGGTGGTCGTCAGCGCTTCGAGTAGTGAGGCGTAAGCGGCGGCTTACATCCGGTTGTTACACCGCCCGGTCATACACGTCGTGCCTGGTCACGCCACAGCCAGACCGCGAGAGTGGCGGGTACGACAATCGCGAAAAAGCTGGGCCACATCGGAATGGTGATGCCATCGGCGATGAGTTCGACGCGGAACAGCAGGCGGAGCACGTGCCCCATCGCAACCAGACAGAGGAAGAGCCCGGACAGCAGGGCAGCGGGTCTCATAGGAGGACCTCCACAGCAGGAGTTTTGGCCGTCTGACCTCTAGGTGATTGAGCACCCCATCGGATCACCACTGCCTGACCTCGGCGCGGCGTGGAGTCGAGTGTTCACACAAATCAATAATGCACTCGTAGTCGCATGACGTACATACGTCCGCGAGGCGTAGCCTACCCGGGCCCCAACGCTGCCACCCTCAGCGCGCCTCGAGGAAGTCAAGCAGAACCGCGCTCATGGCGCGGGCGCCGACGAAGATCGATTCCTCGTCGGCCACGCAGTTGGGACTGTGAGGCATACCGACCCAGCCCTTCTCGCGATTGGAGACACCTCCAGGCGAGCGGCGAATCCTTCCCGGAGAACGCCCGTGTCCTGGGCGTGGCCGGAACCCGGCCCCAGGCCGATCATCGTCAGAGCTATCGCCGGGATAACCAGAACGGATCTAGCCATGGCACATCCCCCACTCTGAGTGGGAAGGGAATCGCGTCCAAATCGAATCTGCTCAGCACGCTACCCCTTCGGAGCCACCGCGTCGGCGGCGCTGAGACCGGCGGTTGCCTTTCATTATATCGATAAAGCGATAGCGCCGGCCGAGATCTAATAGCAACCTATGGTCGCACTCTGGTGGAGCCCGAACGCCCGACACCCTGGTAGCTCGGCATCGGCACCGCAGGGGACTGCGACCCCTTCGCCTTGCCACCCCATATCCCCGCGGCACATTTTTGGCTGCACACCTTACCGTACACCCACAACAAGCACCACCATGGAAGGGCCGATGTCCTCGATCCGCCCCGTGCGCCTTGCCATCCTGAGCGGCCTGTTGGCCGTAATCGGAACGTTCAGCTGTCGTGACGGTGCCACAGATCCGCGCGGGAGGCTGTTTACGTTCGCCGTTGTCCCGGCTTTCCAGAGCAGCCGCGCCGCCGGCCTCGTCGATGTCGACCGGATTCAGTTCGTGGTCACGCGTGCCGACGAATCGATCGTGCTCGACACGATCGTCGATATCCCCGTCGGGTCCAGCGAAGTCCAGCTCGACCTCACCGTCACCGTGACGTCTCCTGACGAACTATTCCTCCTGACGCTGACACTCTTCGATCCGTCTGGCAGCGTCGTGTTCGTCGGAGGGCCCATAGAAGTCTCGGCTACCGCGGCAGAGGACACGCCCCCACCTCCATTGGAAGTCCCCCTCGTCTACACGGGTGTGGGCGCGAATGCAGTCGCGGTTCAGATCGTCACACCGGATACGGCGCTCTACTTCGGTGAGGTGCTCGCAGTGACGGCGGACGCCCTCGACGACGCGGGGCAGTCGATCCCCGGCACACCAATCGGCTGGAGTTCTGTCGATCCATCCCTCGCTGACGTTCCGGACGAGACGGTTGGCGAAGTCAATGCAGGTTCAGCAAGGGGCGTCGCGCGGATCGTCGCCACTCTGCTGACCGGCCCGGCGGACACCGTGAGCATCGGCATACTGGCAAGTCCGGGGTCGGTGGTGGCGGTCACCGGCGACCAGCAGCGTGCGCTCGTCGGTACATCACTTCCGGAAATCATCGCCGTCCAAGTACGCGCGGCTGACGGTCTCGCGGTCTCCGATGTCGTGGTGGACTTCGCGGCCAGCGACGGCTCGCTCTCGGCCAATTCCGATACGACCGACGCCCAAGGCCTCGCACAGACCGCGTGGACGCTGGGATCGCTGGAAGGTCAACAGACCATCTCGGTCTCTCTGCCAGACTTCCCCCAGGTGGCGACGTCCGTCGTGGCCAGCGCCGTCTTCCCCAACGCGCTCATCCCCGTGTCCGACGGCCAGCGGGGAGCGATCAACACTCCAGTCCCGGCTGTCTCCCGGGTCGTCGCGGCGGATGGCCTGGGCATCGAGGGCATCGCCGTAGAGTTCCGTTCCGCATTCGGCACCGTGTCGCCGACGGCTGCGACGTCCGGCATCGACGGCCTCGCCCAGACGACGTGGACCCTGGGAGGCAACACCGGTAATCAGACCATCGATGTGACGCTCCCCGACTATCTGGGCATCACGACCACGATGACCACCACCGCGTTCATTCCACCGCCTCCCGGCACTGACATCGTCGTGTTCAACGACATGAACATGTTCGACTCGACGGCCATGCAGGATCCGAACAACCAGCGCTTGGTGCGTAACCTCGTAGGGTTCACGAGCGGCGGCTCCAGGTCCAACGGGACGGTGGTGTGGTTCGACCGAGGGCGAAACTCGACTTGCTTCAACAGCAGCCCGCCAGAATGCACCGCCTCCACCAACGCCACCATGATCGCCGAGATCCAGAGTATGGGGCTTGCCGTGTTGGAGGCCAGTTCCGACACGTTGCCCGACCTCATCCCTCCGCCTGAGGTCAAGGCCATCTTCCTGTGGAATCCCGCCGTGCCTTTCGACTCTGTGGAGATCACTCTGGCGCAGCAGTTCGCGGCCGAGGGCGGTCGCATCGTGTTCGTCGGCGAGTGGGACGGGTTCTACGGACAGGCGGGAATCGATACGGAGAACCAGTTCCTGCTCGATATGGGGGCGCAGATGACCAACACGGGGGGAGCCGTGGACTGCGGCTACAACGTGCTGCCCCCGTCGAGCATTCTCCTGGGCCACCAGGTGACGACCGGATTGACAGGGATCACCATCGCGTGTGCGTCGATCATCACTCCCGGGCCGCAAGATTTCCCCATCATGTTCGATCTATCCAACACGCTGGTGCTCGGCGGCGTCGCCCAGATCGGGCCCCTGGGAGCACCACCGGCCATCGCTGGTGATACCGAGGATCGAGCGGACGCCGCTGTGCCGGTGCGTCCGCGGGGGTTGGACCCGCGGTCGGGAGCCGGGATACGACGGTAGGCGACGACCAAGAAAAAATGCGGGGCCGCCGAGCGTTGGGACGGCCCCTATTTCCCGCCGGAATGTCGCGACGCGCTCATGCGCACTCGACCCCGACCTTCAGCTGCCCGGCAAGGGAGAGCCTCCGATCACTACCTCCACTGCCCCAGCTCCGATTCAGAAGTAGCAGCACGCCTGACATTCACACGTTTCTCATGGCTCGTTCGTGCTGCACGGAGTACAAGACGCGTGGAGAAGACCGGCCCGCCACCCCTCAGTCCCGATGCCACTGGCCATCCGCTGAACGCAGAGTACCTTCACGATATCGCGCCGCGTCCCGCCGGACGGTCTTGGAGGAGGGTGATCATGTCTCTGGTCCTTCACCGATGGTATCTCCTCGCACTCGGCCTGATCTTCGCTGCGCCGGCATCCGCCCAGGACTGGCGCCTCTATCAGTTCCGGGAGAACGAGCAGTTTCGCTACCGGGTGAGCCGGACCGAGGGCGATCAAACGTCGACGGGTCACTACGCGCTTTCGGTCGAGCCCGTCGGGCAAGGCCGCTTGCGAATCAATGTCGACGGCAAGCTCGGCGACATGGA
>JBDHDH010000009.1:0-64385 GCA_039591615.1 Gemmatimonadota bacterium
GTGGAGCGCTTCAAGCGGGAAGCACGGACGGCAGCCAGACTGGACCACCCCAACATCATTCCGATTTATCGTGTCGCCTCAGGGGGAAAGATCTTCTGGTACGCGATGAAATATCTCGAGGGGCGCTCCCTCGACGTGCACATCAAAGCAAGATCCCGGCTATCACTCAAGGAGACCATCACCATCCTCAAGCAGGTCGCCGGCGCCCTCGATTACGCCCACAAACGCGAGGTCGTCCACCGAGACATCAAGCCGGCCAACGTGATGCTCGATTCCCACGGGCGCGTCATCGTCACCGACTTCGGCATCGCCAAACCCCTGTCCGAAAGTACGCTCACGGCATCTGGGTCTCTCGTAGGAACGCCCTATTACATGTCCCCCGAACAGGGTATGGGGAAGCCCGTCGCCGGTACGTCAGATCAGTATTCCGTCGCCGTGATGGCGTACCACATGCTCACCGGGCAGGTTCCGTTCGAAGGGGACTCCGCCATCGAAGTCCTGCACAAGCACTGCACTGCGGCACCACCACCCATGGACGTGCTGCGCCCAGGACTCCCCGGACACGTGTATTTCGCTGTGAAAAAGGCGATGGCGAAAAAAGCCGACCAGCGATTCGCGACCGTGACCGACCTCGTTGATGGTCTGAGACGGCCGAGTCCGGAGACGGAAGCCGCCGCATCGGCGGATATGGTCACGCAGGTCATGCCGCAAGCCCGTCAGGCCGACCCGATGCCGCACCGGGCGACCACCCCCATTCCGGCGGCACCCACGACTCCGATGCCGGCAGCAACGGCGGCCGCCACCCCGCCACCTCCTGCTCCCGCGACGCCCCTCACCACACAAGGGCACCCAGAGACTCCAGCAAAGCCCAAGCGTCGCCGGGCCTTGGTACCGATCCTCGCGGTCGTCGGTGTCCTCGGGGCTGCAGCAGGGGTGGCATTTGGCACGAACGCGTTGATGGGTGGAGGAAGCGGTGCCTCGCCCTCGGGCGAAGCGCCGACTGCAGCTTCACAAGACGCTCCCTTCACAACGCCGAGACCGGTGATCGGTGACGCCGAACCAGGTGACGGAGCTGCCACGACAGCTCAGGATCAGTTCGCGGCCATAGCCGCTGACAGCTCGGAGCCCAACACCGCCCTCCCTGACCCCTCGCAGGCCGATGGTGACGACGCCACGCCGGAAGCCCAGCCCCAGGCCCAACAGACAGAACAGGTGATACTGGTGGTTCCGGTCCAACCAACACCGACACCTGCTGCACCGCAACCGCCTCCGGTTGCCTCGGTGGCGATTCTCGCGAATGCCACGACGATGGTCGAAGGCGATTCGCTCACACTCACAGCACGTCTGCGTGATACACGAGGGCAGGCACTCCGCGACCGGGATGTGCGATGGAGATCGACCATCTCGTCGGTGGTCACCGTGTCAGCCGGCGGGCAGGCGCTGGCGAGGAGTCCAGGTCGGGCGTTCGTCGTCGCGACGTCGGAGGGTCAGCGGGACAGTGTCGCGCTGACGGTGGTCAGTCGGCTCGTGGGTGTGGCCATCGCTCAGCGCGATACGACGCTCACAGCTGGCACGTCGATCCAGCTGCGGGCCCAGGCGCTCGGTCGCAGGGGCCCGCTGCGCGGCCAGCGTATCTCCTGGTCGTCGTCCAATGGGACCGCCGTGCGCGTAGACAACAGCGGTCGCCCCACCGCCCGCGCCGAGGGGAGCGCCCGCGTCACCTGCGATCGTCGTGCTTGCGCCGCGGCGGGTGAGCGGCGATGGCCATTGCAGCGCAGTCGAGGTATGGCTCTTGCGTGATTATGTTGGTCGAGTCAGTTGGTGCTGCCCCCTTCTCAGCGTCAAGTCGCATCTCGATTCAACACACCTTGACGATGTTTCAGACGCAGACCAACTTCGGCGAGGCGGAAGGTAAACCGCTCCAACGTCAGGAAGCCCACGCGAGACCCGTTCCGGACGACGCTCGCTTCTGCCACGTTTGTGGCTCGTTGGTCTCCGATGCCGAAGGCCAGGCGGCCGCCACCGCCGCGATGGACGATTCCGCCGTCCGGCACATGGAGCGCCTGCTCACGGAGGATACCGAGGGCGAGTTCAAGATCCTCCGCCAGATCGGCCGCGGCGGCATGGCGGTCGTCTATCTCGCCCGGGAGATTCACCTCGATCGCAACGTCGCCATCAAGGTGCTCCCCCCAGAGCTCACCTTCGGTCACGGCGTCGAGCGCTTCAAGCGCGAGGCCCGGACCGCCGCTGCCCTCGATCACCCCAACATCATCCCCGTTTATCGCGTCGCCTCGGGTGGCAAGATCTTCTGGTATGCCATGAAATACCTCGAGGGCCGCTCCCTCGAGGTCTACCTCAAGACCCAAGGCCAGCTCGAGCTGGATGCGACGACGCGGATCCTCAAGCCCGTGGCCGCCGCACTGGACTACGCGCACGAGCACGAGGTGGTTCACCGGGACGTGAAGCCCGCCAACGTGATGCTCGATTCTCGACGACGCGTGACCGTGACCGACTTCGGGATCGCCAAGCCGCTCACGGAGATCTCCCTCACGGCATCGGGGTCGATGGTGGGAACGCCGTACTACATGGCACCGGAGCAAGGCATGGGAAAGCCGGTGAGCGGCGCGACGGATCAGTACGCCGTCGCGGTGATGGCGTTCCACATGCTGACGGGTCACGTCCCGTTCGAGGGTGATTCGGCCATCGACATCCTGCACAAACACTGCACGGCACCTGTTCCTCCCATCGATGTGCTTCGGCCCGAGCTCCCGGAACACACCTGCCGTGCCATCCAGAAGGGGCTTGCGAAGAAACCGGAACAGCGATTCACCTCGGTCCGCGCGTTCGTGGAGGCGCTCGAGCGCCCCACGGCCGAACTCACGTCGGCCGAACCCTCAGCACAAGAGGACGTCACCGAGGTGCTGCCTCGCCCGGCACCGGCCGAGAGACCCGCACCGACGAGACCGCCGCGTGTTGTCCCCCGGAAGCGCCGGCGCCCCGTGTTGTTCGTGGTCGGGTTGGTGGCGATCGTCGGGGCGAGCGCCGGGGGATGGTGGTGGCTGACCCAACGCGGCGCCGTGCCCGCGGTACTCGAGCCACCAGTCCTCACGCCGGAGAGTCCCAGCCCGCCATCCGCGGGCCCCGTGGCGCTGGCGGCGGACACCGCAGAGGCCGACACCACAGAGGCCGCAACCGGCCCGGAGCAAACGGGCCAGGAACGGCCGGCACAAGCTGAACCACGTCGACCAATCGAAGCTCCGCCACCGGCTCCGACGACGGGGCGCATCACTGTGACGAACCTCCCTTCCAACGGTGTCGTGCTGTTGGACGGCGGCCGGCAGAACGGCACCGAGTTCGAGATCGACGCAGGCCGGCACGTGCTCCGCCTCGAAGCCCGGGGATTCGAGTCGATCATCGACACCATTACCGTGGCCGCGGGGGAACGCCTGGTGTTTCCCTTCCTCGCCCGTGCCATCCCACCGAAACCGGCGCGAACCCCACCTCCGCAAGCCGTGCAGCGGCCACCGGCAACACCCCCCGACACTCGGCCCGGGATCTTGCAGGTTCGCATTGCGCCGTGGGCAAACGTGCTGCTCAACGGCGTGAACGTGGGAGCGAAGAGCCGCTTCGTGGATACGCTGCCATCCGGACAGCGTCAACGACTCCGCTTCGAGCGGGACGGATACGTGCCGCTCGACACCACGATTGTCCTCGAGCCCGGTGAGGAACGGCGCATGGCCATTCGCCTCACCCCCAGGAGCCCCTGATGCGCGCACCTCATGCCCTCGCAACCGTCGCGATTCTCGTCTTGTTGGGTCCCGGCGTGGCCGACCTGGCGGCACAGCAGACCCGCGACGAGATGATTCGAACCGCCCAGCGCGCCTACGACGACTTCGAGACCACGCGCGCACGTGACCTCCTGGAGCGCGCCCTCGAGCCGGCGCTGGGGCCGCAGGACAGCGTGTGGGCGACCGGCCTCCAATTGCTGACCCAGATTCTCATCGAGGAAGGGTCGGGCCCGCTGGCAGAGGTCTGGTCGCGTTGGGGAGTGCGGCTCGCCCCCGGCATGCGGGTAGACAGCGTCACGTTCTTGCCGGAGGTCGTGCGTTCGTTCGGCACCGCTCGGGTCGCCGTGGGATCCGAGACGCTGGACGACAGCATCACGACAACCACATTCGAATGGGACGCCCCCGGGACCCCGGTGGGTAGGGGGAGGCTGCGCATCCGGCCGTCCACCCTGGCTGCTCCACTGCGCGCGAGCGTGGATGGTATCGGTGACGTGGATGCGGGCGGAAGCCTGACACTGGCACCGGGGAGCTACACCATCGAGGCCACGGCCGAAGGCTTCGAGCCTGCCCGGGTGACCCGGGAGGTCCTCCCGAGCGTCACAACGGTCTTGGGGTTCGATCTGGCACCGCTCGTCGTGGCCGTCGCGGATACCGTCGCGCCTGCCCCGGTGATCCCGACGCCCCAGCCCACGCCTCCAGCCCCAGAGGCCGCGCCGAACGGGGGCAAGTTCCCTATCGCCGTCGTGGTGCTCGGCGTTCTTGGCGCAGCCGGGGCGGCGGCGGCGCTCGCGCTCGGAGGGGGAGGCGGCGGCAACGGGGGCGGTGGGACCCCTCCGACGACTGGTGGAATCATCATCACGATCCCCAACCCATAGGGACCGCATGAAACACCTGGCCCTCGCCATTGCGCTCAGCATCGTCGTTTGGATTGCCGGCTGCACCGACCCCTCCGCCCCCGACGGTACCGGCGGTATCACACTTCGACTGATCACCTCGGAACAGGCGGCCGCAGCGTCGGCGGCTACGCCGACCGACCGCGGCGCCACAGCCAGCCGTGAGCACCTGGACGCCGCGAGAGTGCGGGTCATCGGCCCGTCGGGCCCCTCCTCCCGCGAGCGGGTACGGAACCTGTCGCCGGGCCCCACCGGAGCGTTCGTCGACACGATCGTGGGTTTGGAGCCCGGCACGTACCAGGTGGTGGTCGAGGGCCTCGTCGGCGGTGAGGTGGATTTCTTCGGCGTGAACAATAGCGTGGGGGTGACGGCCGGGCAGAACAGGACGGCTACCATCACGTTCAATTCGTTTCGCCCCCAGTTTGACGCGCTCCCCTCCCCCACGACCGACATGGTCTTCCTTGCCACCTACGCCGCGGTGCCAGGCGCCGACACCTACGAGGCTCAACTAGCCGCGGATCCCGGGTTCGCCAACGTTCTCGGCAGTGTCGCCGACGTCGTCGATACGGAGGTACTGATATCGCTCTTCGACCTCGGGCTCGGCGCAGGTGTCTATTATGTCCGTGCTCGGGCCTTCAACAGCTTCGTGCCCAATGGCGGGCGGTGGGGAGATCCCGCACCGTTCGAGGTCGTCACCGATATCGCAGCGAGCGGCGACGATGCGAGCACGGCACCTTTTCTGGGATTCGGCTCGACCGCCAACGGCATCTATGGGAACCTGAACATCCTCCCCGAGACCGACGAAGACTGGTTCGCGTTCTCTGGATGTCTGGATGACTCGGTCACGATTGCGACCGTGGCCCAGCGGCTGGACCCGCCGTCGTCCGTCGACACCTTTCTCGATCTGTTCGATGGCCCGGGCACGACGCTCGTTGCCTTCAACGACGATCTGAACGGCTCCTTGGATTCTCGGCTCGGGCTGCGACTCCCAGCGGACGATACGTACAACATCCGAATCACGAGCTTCATAAACGAGTCGGCGGGCCATTATTTGCTTGACCTCGAGGTGGTCCCAGGACCCAACAACACAGGGGCCAGCTGTGGCACACCGACACCCATGCCGGCCATCGCGTTCACCAGCGATCGGGACGGTGACGAAGAGATCTACGTGGGGACAGCCGGCGGGACGATCACGCAGCTCACGTTTACGGACATCGGGAGTTTCGATAACGCGCCAGCGTGGTCGCCTGACGGCTCGCAGATCGCGTTCGTGAGTGACCGGGACGGCGACTACGAGATCTACGTCATGAACGCCGATGGCACCGGCCAGACGAATCTGACCAACAACCCGGCGGCAGACGACATGTCCCCCGCGTGGTCGCCCGATGGCTCGCAGATCGCGTTCGTGTCCGATCGCGACGACATCAACTTTTTTTATGATGTCTTTGTGATGGACGTCGCCAGCCCGGCGAGTCCGAGGAACCTCACGAACAACCCGGGCATCGACGATGTCCTACCCACGTGGTCACCCGACGGCTTGCGAATCGCCTTCACCACCGACCGGGATATCGACTACGAGATCTACGTGATGGACGCAGACGGCTCGAACCCCAGCAACTTGAGCAGCCGGACTGGATCCGACGAGCTCTACCCAGCATGGTCGCCGGACGGCACGCGAATCGCCTTCTCGAGCGATCGCGACGACCCGGTGACTTTCACCTACGAGATCTATCTGATGGACCCCACGGGCGCTGGCCAGGCGAGACTGACCAACGATCCGGGGGTCGATGACTTTGATCCCACCTGGTCACCGGATGCGAGTCGGCTCGCCTTCACGAGCTTCCGGGATGGCAACCTCGAGATCTACATCATCAATGCGGATGGATCGAACGAGGTGAACATCACCAACAACACGGCATCCGACTACCTACCGGACTGGAACCCCTCCTTCATGATCCCGGTGGCTGGATGGCTCTCCGCCATCCCTTCGACCCGTCCCAAGATGCTGGGCGCACCTCGTTCATCCGTGTCGCAGTTACGGCGCTCGCCTCGTTAGACCGAGTCCTTCGGGGCTGACGCCGTCGCTCCCGTACGACAGCCGACGGCGGCGAAAGCACGCCCGGGAGATCGCGGACGGCCCCAAGAAGAACCCACGGCCTCACCAGGGTCCCCTCGAGGGGATCTTCACCGGGACACTCACCCGCGCCACGTCACATAACGGATGTGTCACCAATAGGTTGCGATCACTTGCTTGGTGCGCTCGCGTCAAACGGCTCCCGTCGCTTGTGATATTTCTCACCGCAGATGCTCTCTCGCCAGACCACCTTTCCGTCGGGCATCGCACGTAGGGTTGCGGTGCCAGACCGTGTTCCCTCGAAGCTGATCAAGACCCCGTCCGCCAAGACGGACCGGTCTTGGGCGGACGCAGCTTCTTCGTGCGTCACGAGGTTGGGGCCGCAGTCATCGACACGCGGCAACCAGACGGGTGGGGACATCGCGACACTCAACGGAACGAGCGTGGAGCCATGGGACGACTACTTGCACTGATGGTTGCGTTCACCAGCCTCGCCTCGCCGCTCGCGGCGCAGCATGCAGGAACGGTGGAATTCGGGGCGCTCGGACGAGCCAGCTTCTTCGACCCCACTCTGGGCCTTCAGGATTACCTAGGCGTGGGAGGGCGGTTCGCGGTGTTCATCGTCCGGAATCTCGCCATCGAGGGCGATGCTTCTTACATCCAGACCAACATCGCTCCCGCGGGGCGCGTCACGAATATCCCGATTCACGCGCGGGCGGTCTACAACATCCCGTTTCACGACCGGCTCGGCATCCTCGTGGGATTCGGGTACGCACGGAACGAGTATACCCGAGACGTGAGCGCCTCGGACAACGGGGTGGGAGGACTCTTCGGAGTCCGTATTCGTCTGAGCGAGGTGGTCTCACTGCGGGCTGAGGGCACCCTCGACTACACAGGAACTCCGATCAACGCCGCGCCGGGCATCGGCAGCAACACCAACGGTGGCGCCCAGTTCGGCATGTCGGTCCAGTTTGGTCCGCGGGGCGATCGAGACGGCGACGCCGATGGGGTCCGGGATCAGGACGACCGCTGCCCCGGAACGCGGTACGGTGAGCCGGTTGACGCCGCGGGTTGCGCGCTGGACACGGACGGGGATGGCGTAGCCAACTCCGCCGACCGGTGCCCCAACACACCGGCCGGCGAGGTCGTGGACGCCTCCGGCTGTCGGTTGGACACTGACGGTGACGGGGTCGCGGATTCGGACGATCGCTGTCCCAATACCCCGACCGACACGGCAGTGGACGAGGCGGGATGCGCTCGCGACGCGGATGCCGACGGGGTGGCCGACTCGACGGACAAGTGCCCGAACACGCCCAGCGGTGCCGTGGTCGATGCCGAAGGGTGCCCGGTCGACGGAGACGGCGACGGGGTCGCTGATGGGTTGGACAAGTGTCCGAACACCGAAGCCGGCATCCAAGTGGACGAGGGGGGATGCCCCGCCCTGTTCGAGAAGGGGAAGAGCACCGTTGTCCTCGAGGGCGTGAACTTCCGCACCAATAGCGCCGAGCTCACCGCGGAGGCCCGCATGGTTCTGCGCCGGGTGGCGGAGTCGCTCGTGGCCAATCCGGAGGTTCGGGTCGAGGTCGCCGGGCACAGCGATGCCACAGGGTCCCGTAATTACAACATCGGGCTCTCAGCGTCGCGCGCCGAGTCGGTCAGAGCGTTCCTCTCACTCCAGGGGGTAGCACCCGAGCGGATGCGGGCCCGAGGGTACGGGCCCGACCTCCCGATCGCCAACAACGGCACGCGTTCGGGACGAGCCTTGAACCGACGTGTCGAGCTGCGTCGGATCGAGAACTAGAAAGACCCGTTGCAGGGACGGCGCCGAGGCGGCGGGCGGAGCTCGCGGCCTCGGTGCCAGGCTGTCGCGGGGCCCGGGAACTCCGCACTGACGTTTTCCCCTTGCGCTTCCGGCCTTGCGTCGCAAGTGTACTCCGGTGCCGGCGATGCGGGACCGCGAAGGGGCCCGGGAACCGCAAGCCGCCCGAAGCAACATCTCGAAGAAGACAGTGATTTGACTCTGAAGCTAAGCACGACTAACGTAGACGGGCTCTGGCTCCGAGACGGCCGCATGGTTCAAACCACTACTACTCCCCTGTCGATGGTCGACACCCTCCGCGAGGTCCCGCTCTTCGCACAACTCCGCGAAGGGGACATTCAACGCATCATGCAGGCGGCACGCTACCGGACCTATCCGAAGAACAGCGTGATCGTCTTCGAGGACGACCCCGGCGATGCGCTGTACGTCGTCGAATCGGGCCAGGTCAAACTGGTCCTGATTGCGGAGGATGGGAGAGAGGTCATCCTCTCCATTCGCAAGAAGGGTGACTTCTTCGGCGAGATCTCGCTGATTGACGACGAACCTCGTTCGGCACACGTCATCGCGATGGAGGACTCGCGGCTCCTGGTGCTCCGCCGGGAAGACTTCCAACGCTGCCTCCAGGAAATGCCGCAGGTAGCCATCGGGTTGCTCCGAGCCCTTTGTAAGCGGCTACGACAGGCCGACAGCAAAATCGGATCATTGGTGCTGCTGGACGCCACTGGCCGGGTTGCGCATCTCTTGCTGGAGATGGCGGACGAGAACGACGGCGCCACGATTGTGCAGCGTCTGACCCACCACATGATCGCACAGATGATCGGCGCGAGCAGGGAAACCGTTTCGCGAACCATGCGGGACTTCGTGGCCAAGGGCTTCATCGAGGTCGCGCGGAAGACGCTCACAATTCGGGACCGCCGCGACCCCACCACCGGCCAGATCGAGCCTGTGCCGGAGGACATCATTCGCGTCTCCCGTCGCGTGATCGTCGTGAAGGACCGCAAGGCACTGGAAGCGCTCGCCGGCCACACCTGAAGCAGTGCCGGTCCCAACGGCAACGAAACCGAGTCCAACCCACCCCACCCAGCCCCACGCCATGCCAGGGGACCCCCTGGTCAGCGGTTGTTATCGATCGATCCGGGCTGGATGATAGCCTTCGTGACGCGGAGTTCCTCGACATCACGGATCGCGTCGGTCGCGCCATCCAGCCCGTAGCGGCCTCCGATCACCTTATGGAATGGGAGGCTGGCTGTGTGCTTGGCGAGCATGCGGAGCGCTCGAACGAGGTGGCGGAAGTCAGTGCCCCACTGACCCCGAATGTCGGCGTGCTTGCGATTGACATGAACATGGGGATTGATGGTGATGGCACCGGCGTCGGTGTAGTGCCCGGCGACGACGTACGTGCCTCCGTCCCGAAGCAGCTCCAACCCCTCCTGCACTGCCTTCGGATTGCCGCTTGCCTCGATAACGACATCGGCGCCACGCCCGGCTGTGAGCTGCCGCACCCGCTCGGCGCGGGCCTCAATCGATTCGTCAGCCACTGACAGCGTGACGTCGGCCCCGAGGTCCCGGGCCAGCCCGAGTCGGGCTGCCGGGGCGCCGATGGTGACGACGACCTCTGCGCCGCGGAGGCGCGCAAAGGCCGTTGCCGAAAGCCCCACTGGTCCGGCTCCCTGCACCACCACCGTATCTCCCATGGCCAACGTGCTGCGCTCCACGGCGGCAAACCCCGTGAACAGTCCACACCCGCCCCCGATGACGTCGTCGGCACGTAGCATCTCGCCCAGCTTGAGAATTCGCACGCCGGGCTTCAGGTAGATCTGTTCCGACCACCCACCCAACGGACCTTCGCCTGCCGAATACGTGATTCCGTACACACGTCGCCTGGGACACCGGTTGGGCTGCTGTGCCACCGCACAGAAGTAGCACGCGTTACAGACCTCGTGCACATCGTAGAACGTGACGATGTCGCCCGGAGCGATGGGCGTGTCGATCGCGTCACGGTCCACGCCGCGGGTCTCCACGATCCGCCCCACGCTCACGTGTCCAGGGATGATGGGATAGGGGACGCCAGCGAGGCGCCCGTGATAGAGATGGACGTCGGTGCCGCACACCTCGCTGGCGACGGTCTCGAGGAGCACGCTGCCATCCGCCATTGGCGGATCGTCGATCTCCCAGCTTTCCAATGGCCGTTCCGGCGCCGTGAGGACCGCAGCGCGAATCGTCATGCTCAGACAGCTTCCCCGCGGTTCAGGTTCCCCTCGAGTATTCGCGAGAGTCTCCAGCGAACAACAGACTCCAGAAGCCGATGCGGACGCCATGGAACACCATGGGCGTTGCGGCCGCCGGGAGACACCGTGGCAGGTCGACCCCACGGTGGCCGCCGCCGATGGATCCCTGACCGGCGGCGATTCGACTTGTTGCGACGACAGGGATCGCGAAAGCGACGACGCCGCCACTCGCGAAGGAAGACCGCTATGCACTCTCCCGACGCCGTGCTTCATGACGCCGGTCTGATTCCGAACGTCGCTCGAGGCCGCATCGGCGATCCTGTACACGACGATCGGTACCTGTGCGACGATCCGCGCCGGCCGGAGGCACCTCTGCCCGGCCAGTGATGCGCCGATCATAGCCCGTGCGGCGATCGCGGCCCGAGCGGCGATCGACTCTGACTCGGCTCGCGCTCGAGAGCTTCCTACGTTGGGCCCATCGGGGCTCGAAGCCGGAGGATTCCGCCATGGATCTCCCAATACGATGCAGGGCGCTGGCCCCGTCGGGTGAGGACGCCGAAAGCTACCGCGCCTGACGCCGTGCCCGCAAACCGGCACGTGCCCCCCGAGCCAACGGTTGCGTGCGGAGTGCACAGGCGAGAACCTTGGGAGTCACGTGTTACCGCCAGCTGGGAGTCTCGCCCATGGAGATGTTCTGGATCTTCCTCGCCGTCGTCGTCGTGGCCCGCAGCCCCATCGGGCGCGCCCTCGCCGACAAGATCGCCGGGCGTGTTGCCCCAGGTACCGATCCCGCTGAGCTCGAGGCCGTTGAGCAGCGGCTCGAGGCGCGTCTCATCGACCTCGAAGAACGGATGGACTTCGCCGAACGGGTGCTGCAGCGCCAGCGCGGCCGGGAGGGATTACCCCCCATCGAATGACCGTCCCCCTTCCAGCTCCCCCCCTTCCTGACTGGCTGACACGCATGCTTCCCTCGACAGCCACGCGTGGTCATGTCGATGTCGGTGGTTACCGAATGCATCTCAGCGAAGTCGGCGAGGGACGGCCCGTGCTTCTCGTACACGGGAATCCCACCTGGGGCTTTCTCTACCGCACAATCATGACGAAGCTCCGTAATGAGATGCGGCTCATTGCGCCGGATCTCATTGGGCTCGGGTTCTCGGACAAACCGACGCAGCTCGCCGCTCATACGCTCGAGGCGCACGCCACGTGGCTTCGACACCTCGTCGAAACACTCGATCTCCGTGATCTCATCTTCGTCGGCCACGATTGGGGAGGCCCCATCGGACTGCGAGCCTTGTCCGCGATCCCGCACCGGGTGAGGGGGATCGTGCTCCTCAACACCGTCGCCAGCCCTCCCCGGTCCGGCTTCCGCCGCACGAGGTTCCACCGATTCAGCCACGTACCACTCCTCAGCGATCTGGTGTTTCGGGGGCTTGGCTTCCCGCAGATCCTGCTTTCGCGGGTTCAAAGGGATCCATCCAGCATCTCGGGCCCGGTGGCCCGAGCCTACCGCTACCCACTCCGACGATTGCGTGACCGGGTGGCCCCCCTCGCCCTGGCCAGAATGGTGCCGGACTCGGCGTCGCATCCGTCAGTCGAGCCTCTCACCCGCTGCCGAGAGTTCGTCGAGAGGTTCGGCGGCCCCGTGGCCCTCGTTTGGGGGGATCGCGATCCGATTCTGGGAGGGGTCCGGAGTTGGATGGAGCGATTGCTCCCGGCTGCATCCGTGACCAGAACCGAGGCCGGGCACTTCCTCCAGGAGGAAGTGCCCGGGGCAATTGCGGCGGCGATACGGGATGTGGTGCGGCAGTCGGATGGCTGATCGTGACTACCCGCCTGGTACGATCTTCTGAACGCGACCGTCGTCGGTCAACACATACAGCTCCCCCGCAGCGTCTCGCCCGAAGGAGAGCACGCGTCCCAGGGGACTAAACCATTCCGTCTCCTCGGTAACCGTTCCGCTGTCGTAGAGAAAGCTGCGCACCCAGCCTGCGCAGTAGTCTGCGTAGAAGTAGCGGCCTCGTAACGCCGGCAGAGCAGCTCCCCGATAGACGAAGCCCCCCGTGACCGAGCATTCCGGGGAGTGACCGTATTCCGGCGCCGGGAGGATCAACCCGGATTGATCGCAGGGATTGGTGGCAAAGCAACTGGGTCCCTCCATGATGTTCCACCCGTAATTGAGGCCTTCCTGGTCCGCCGGTTCGACGTTCACCTCCTCCCAAGCGTTCTGCCCCCCATCAGCGACATAGTGCCCATTCGTCGACGTCGATGCGAAGGATCGCGCCAAGCCAGGTCCCCAGGTTCTGACCGTGGCCCTGCGGGTCACATCCTCACGCCCTTTTCCGCTCGGGACTGAAGAAGGGCGTCTTTGCCACACGCACTGCCGCCCGCTTCCGACGGTGCTCGACCGTCACTTCCATCGTCAGAGGCGTATCCGGCACGCCGTGTCGGGCTTCCACATGGGCGAGCGCAATGTACTTCTTGAGCAGGGGCGACCAGCATCCGCTCGTAGCGTAACCAACCTGGCGCCCCCCCGCGTACACTGGCACACTCGTTCGCCACGCAGTTGTGGGTAAGCGCGGGGCAAGGCCCATCTCCAAATAGAGCCGTTCCAGCGAATCCCAGTCCACCTCGAGTCCCACGAACTTCCAGGCGGGCCCTCGGGCATGTTCTTCCTGCAGCGCCCGTTTGCCCACGAACGGTCCTTTGCCCAGGCGGACCGTCCATCCAAGGTTGAGTTCGTAGGGCGAAGACCTCTGCGTCTCGATGAGGGCACGGCGCGACGAGATGTAGTCCACCTCGATGAGCAGCAGCCCGGCCTCGATGCGCGCAATGTCGAGGGCGAGAAGCCCGGCAGGGACGAGGCCGTATGGTGCACCCACTTGGATGAGCAAATCCCAGAGATCCAGGGCAAGATCGTTCGCCACCCAGATCTCGTAGCCCAAGTCCCCCGTGTAACCCGTACGGGAGATGGAGAGAGGGATACCGCGCAGCCTCGTCTCAATAACCCGAAAGTACTTCAGCGTCGCCAGATCCGTCTCGGCGACCTGCTGGAGAATCTCGCGGGCATTCGGCCCCTGGAGCGAGAGCGCCGCGAGGCTCTCCGAGATATCCTCGATCTCGACGGTGAGACCGACGGCATTGTCCTGGAGCCAGCCCAGATTCGGATCAGCGGAGGTCATGCGAAAGATCTCCCCGTCGAGCCGGGCGACGGTCCCGTCGTCGATCACCTTGCCTTCGGAGTCGCACCATGGCGTGTAGACCATCTGCCCAATCCGGCACGCCGAGACGTCGCGCGTCACCACACGGTCGAGCAGTCCTTCGGCGTCGCGACCGGTCACCCGATACTTGTACAGAGGCGTAATATCGAAGAGCGCTGCCGAATTGCGGACCGCATGGTACTCGCGGTCGTGCACGAGATCGTAGGAGCCGGCGGCGAGATACCCCGCCCAGCGGCGCCAATTCTGCCCCTCGCACAGGGCGGCCGTCCGTGGATGGAAGGGCGTGGTCTTGAGCATCTCGCCCGCGCGACAGCGGATCCTTGCGCGCTGAGGGCCTAGTCTCCCGACTGCAGGAGACTGGTCACCCGACTCGCCGTGTCCTCGAGAACGGTGCGAAACTCCACGAGCTCTGGGTCGGAAGCCGGTATCAAGCCCGCGTCGATGTCGAACAGGAGGTGTCTGCAGATCTCCGTGACGCGCTTCACCCGATATCGCGCCACAATCGCTTGCTGCCCTCCAGAGTGTTGCTCGGTGAGGATTGCCCAGACGCTGACGCGGATGTGATCGATGGCGAGTTTGAAGTCCTCCAGGGTATCTCGGGTCGCAGCCCCGACCACCACCTCGCGCTCGATGGTCTCCAATGCTGCCTTGAGCTTCGATACACGTTCATTCAGCGCCTCGGTCATGTCCCGTCCCCCAAGCCTCTCTCTGGCGAAGCGTGCCGCATCTCCACTGCCCCATCGGGCACGACCGTAGACGCTCGACCGCCCTTCTCCTTCGCATCAAGCTGGCGGCCCGAACCCAGGTCGTGGCGATCTCGGAAGACCGGCGGCGACTCAGCCACATGCCTCATCGCGAGTCCGACCTCGTGGATTGCGAATTCAGATCCGATCGAGCCCCCTAGATCGTCTCCAGGTTCTCGACGGTCCGCTCGTTTCGGACATTTCCCGTGTTGAGCGTGGATTGGGGCTCGAACAGGAGCACGTGCACCTCGTCATCGGCCACCGGTTTGTGCTCGACACCCCGTGGCACGATATAGAACTCTCCCTCGTTCACCACCACATCCCGGTCGCGCTGTTTGATGAGCAAGCGGCCGCGAAGCACCAGGAAGAGCTCGTCTTCGGTATCGTGCCTGTGCCAGACGAACTCCCCCTTGAGCTTGGCGAGCTTCACATACTGCTCGTTCAGCTCCCCGACGATCTTGGGACTCCAGTACTCCTGAAAGCCGGAGAGCTTCCCCGCTAGGTTGACCGTTCCGCCGAGCATATTCGTTACCCCCGCTCCCCCTCGCCAAGAGGCCTCGGGAACCAGGCGACGGGGTCTTCTTCCCACGTTCCGGAGTCGGCTGACGCCCCCCGGGTCGATGCCGCCACCCAACCCAACGCGGGCACTGCGTCTCACACAACACGAGAGACCCGAGCCCAGGGGTTCTCGCAGGCATGGATCGACAGGATTGTAGCGTCGGGGGCCGGCCCACGCCACCGTCACGAAACGTGCAATGGCCTTAACCGCGACGACCCCACACATTTCATACCGAGCCATCGGGGGTGCCCTCGGACTCCGGCCGTCAAACCCCACAGGGAGCGTGCAATGTTTCGCAAGATTCTCGTGCCCGTTGACCTGACGGAGAAGAACGCTTGGGCCGTCGAGGCGGCGCGGGATCTCGCGCAGCGGAACGACGGGGAGGTGACGGTACTGCACGTCATCGAGACACTCGACGCACCTTTCGAGGAGCTCGAAGATTTCTACCAGCGGCTTGAAGAAACGGCCCGTCAACGAATGATCGAACTGGCCAAACCGCTGCGGAGCGCCGGGGTCCGTCACGACTTCCAGATCAGCTACGGAAAGCGTGCTCCTGAGATCGTCCTCTACAGTCGCGATAACGAGATCGATCTCATCGTCATCACCTCGCACCAGGTCGACCCGGCCGAGGCAACCCGCGGGTTCATGAGCATCAGCCACCAGGTGGCGATCGTGGCCCCCAGCGCCGTGTTGATTCTCAAGTAGCCCGCTCACGGTGCCGGCGGTCGGCGTCCGGCGTCCTCATCGCGAGGTCAGTGGAACCGGCTCCGAAATAGGCTGCACCCGGCAGGCCACGTGACCACTTGCCACCATCCAGACAGGTCATTGATTAGAGTGGAGGCAGGGCCTCGGCCCTGCGTGTCTCGTCATGCTTATCAATCACGGAGAACCCGGAGGTTCGATATGATCGGCAAACGGGGAGGGGAGGAGGGACGCACTCGACCGGCGGGGCTGGCCCTGCTGACGCTCCTGGTGTTCGCGGCGCCTAGTGCCCTTCTGGCTCAGGCGATCACGCCGGAGCAGATCGTCACGATCGAGCAGGTGGGTTCGGTGGCGCTGAGCCCCGACGGGCACCTGGTCGCCTTCACACTGTCCAAGCCTCGGGACGCCGATGAAGAGTTCGGCCGATCCCGAAGCGAGCTTTGGATCGTTCCGGCAGCCGGAGGCAACCCGCGCGCGATCGTCACGGCGCCCCAGAGCGCAGGCGCGCCCGAATGGTCGCCCGATGGTGCGACCCTCGCGTTCACGGCCCGCTTGGATGACGACGGGAAGACCCAAGTGTACGGTGTGCCGGCGGCAGGTGGCGAGCCCCGGCAGCTGACCCACTCGCCGCTCGGGGTGATGTCGTTCGACTGGGCGCCCAATAGCAGGTCCATCGCCTACACCGCCCGCGAACCGGAATCGGATGAGGCCATCGCCCGCCGGAAGCGTGGCGACGACGTCAAGGTGGCCGGCGAAGGCGAACGCCACGTGCGGCTCTGGATCGAAGACCTGGCATCAGGCGAGCAGCGGGCCATTACCCCGGCCGATCGCACGGTACGCAGCTTCGCGTGGGCGCCGGACGCAAGCGGCCTGGCTCTCCAGATCACCGAGACCACGGACATCGACGCGAGCTACATGTTCCGTCAGATCTTCGTAACCGACGCGCAGGGCATGAACCTGCAACAGCTGACCGAGACCCAGGGGAAGCTGGGCGCCATGGCGTGGTCGCCACGAGGCGACAAGCTCGCCTTCATCGGGGCCGTCTCCATGAACGACCCCCTGGCCCAGAGCGTGTTCGCGGTTCCGGCGAGGGGCGGGGCTGCGATCAACCGCACGCCGAATCTCGAGGCCACCGCGCAGTCAGTCGGCTGGCTCGACGAAGACACCATGTACTTCACCGCCGCCACCGGCACCAGGACGACGATGTATGCCCTGCCGGAACGAGGCGCGGTGGAGCCGATCGCCGGTGGCGGCTCGGAGATCTTGGGCAGTGTGAGCTTCGATTCGCGGATGCGACGCTTCGCCGCATCCGCCCACACCAGAGAGCATCCCCGCGAGGTCTACCTCGGCGATGCGAGGAACGGACAGCTCAACCGCGTCACCACCCACAACGGCTGGCTCCATCAAGTCGAGTTCGCCCAGCAGGAAACCATCACCTGGGAGGGTGCCGACGGCTGGCAGATCGAAGGCGTGCTGGTACGTCCGCTCAACCACGTGCCGGGCGTTCGCTATCCCCTCGCCATCCTACCGCACGGCGGACCGGAGGGGATCAGCTATGACGGTTGGACCACGAGGGCCCTCTATCCGGCCCAATACCTCGCCGCCAACGGCTATGCGGTGCTCATGCCCAACTACCGCGGCAGCGGCGGGCGCGGGGTGGCCTTCTCGAAGGGCGACCATCGCGACCTCGGCGGCAAGGAATTCAAAGACGTGATCGCCGGGATCGATCACCTCGCAGCGGAAGGCCTGGTCGATCCCGAGCGGGTGGGGATCAGTGGCACGTCCTACGGCGGATACTTCTCAGCCTGGGCGGGCACCAAGTACAGCGACCGCTTCAAGGCCGCGATCACCTTTGCCGGAATCTCCAACTGGGTATCGTTTACCGGCACCACCGACATCCCGTTCGAGATGTCGATCGTGCACTGGGATACCTGGTGGTTCGATGATCCCGGCTTGGCCTGGGATCGCTCGCCGCTGGGGCACGTGAACGGGACCAAGACGGCGATCCTCGTGGGACACGGCCTGGCCGACCCGAGGGTGCATCCGGAACAGTCGATCGAGCTCTACACGGCACTCCGGATCAAGGGCGTGCCGACGGGACTGTTGCTCTATCCGCGGGAGCCCCACGGTCTCTTGGAGCGGGCGCATCAGCTGGACTTCATGCAGCGCATGCTCGAGTGGTTTGACACCCATGTGAAGGGAGACCTGCCGACGACGTAGGAAGGCAGAAGGCAGAAGGCAGAAGAGTACTGCTCGGCACCGCCTCATGGGTGCGACACCCAGCCCCACGTGCATGCGTCACGCAGCCATGCGGAGCCGAGCAGTGGCTTTCGGGCGCCGCTCGATCGTGCGCCCCACAGTGGCCAACCCCGGACGTGGAGGTCGTTCTGCCGTCGGGGGTCAGCTCTTCCAGACGCTACTGGAGAAGAGTTCGAAGTTGCTGCGTGGGTGCCGTCCGAGCATGTCGGCGATGACGCCCGGGCTCAGAGACCTCCAACCAGTTCCCACTGTGAGCGCTATCGCCGCACCGACGTGTTCGCGACCAACCCAATTGGGTCGGACAACTCAGTCCCCTTCTAGTCACGGAGAATCACGAAGCGACGGCAGCGCTCGCATCGTACCAGTGAGACCGTTCTCGACGGCCTCGTCTGCTCCCGGACCGTTGACTGTCTCAAGGACTCACCACACCGGGGGCACGAAAGCTTCAGGACGTCCTGGGCCGCTCGCCGAATCCGATCAGCCTCCCCAATCGAGAACTGCGCGTCACTGATGCGCGCCGTAACGATGACCATGACCATCTCCTGCAGCCAACGGAATCGCTGGAGGGGCGGCGGAGAGTATGCCGCCCACACCTTCCCAGAGCCAAGCGTCGCACACGGGAGACAATCACCGGACAATTTCGAGAGTGTCGGAGTCAAGGACCTCGGTACAGAGACATCGGGCAGCCGAGGCAGTGGATGTGGCCAGGAACCACCGCCTAGAACGCCAACGACCCTTTCCGAAAACCTGTTTCTCCGACCGAGGCATTGACGAGAACCGGGGCGCCGCCGCGGGCGAGCTTCTTGGCTTCCTTGAGAACGTCGCCCAGCGCCGCCGAGCGATCCACGGATAGCCCCGCACCGCCGTACCCCTCCACCACGACGTGGTATGCGGTGCGGCGCAGCGAGGTAGCCACATCATCCCCGAAAACTTCCATCTGCCCACGAGCAATTTGCGTCCACGCCGCATCGTTCCCGACCACGGCGATCACCGGAATCGCGTGGCGGACGAACGTGTCGAACTCGGCGAGACTGAAGGCAGCGGATCCGTCGCCATAGACGATCCAGACCTCCGCCTCGGGACGACACAGCTTGGCCCCGAGGGCGAACCCTGCCCCCCCGCCAAGGGTCCCGAACGGGCCCGGATCGAGCGAGCTCAACGGCCACCGCGGATGCACGACGTACGACGCTGTCGCTGCGAAGTCCCCACCATCGAGCACGACGACGCTGTCCTCTGCCAGCGCGCCATCGATCGCCTGACAGAGCGCCAACGGGTTGATGAACTCGGTCTCGACGGACGCCAGGCGATCGATTTCTTCGACCCGCCCCGCATCCCGCTCCCGCAACCGTGCGAGCCATGCGGCGGAGCCAGACGTGGCGTCGCCGACGGCGTCGGCGAGACGGCAGAGGAACTCCGCCGGATCACCGATCATCGCGAGTGTAGGCCTTCGATTCTTCACGAGATCGCGCCGGCTCCGGTTCACCGAGAGGAGCACCGCGGTTCGACTGATGTGCCGGCCGTAGCCGAGCCGAAAATCGCAGGGGACACCGGCGAGGAGCACGAGGTCCGCCTCTCGAAGCGCCTCACTCCGTCGATGCCGGAGGAGGAGTGGGTGCTCGCGCCCGAGGAGTCCGCGGGCCATTCCGGACAGGTAGACCGGCAGTCCGAGATGGCCAACGGCGGCGGCGAGCGCAGCAACCTCCTTGGGATGGAGCATGGCCTGACTCCCCATCAGGAGCACCGGACGCTCCGCCTGCGAGAGACGAGCTATCGCTCGGTGTACGTCACCCTCGGTGACAGGGGCGATGACCGGCTCTTCCGCCTGAGACAGCTCTTCGAGACCTGCGTGGCTGAAGAGGCGATTGAAGTGGCGCCGGAGATAGCCCCGGCGGATGCGATCCCCCAACGGCGCCGCCTCGGACTTGGGGCGTGCGCTCTCGTACCACGCGCGGACGACGTCAGCCGGGTACAGGACGTCCGCCGGGCACTCGACGAAAACCGGCCCTGGAACGCCGGCCTGGGCAAGGTGGAAGGCCTCCTCGAGGACCGGCGCCACATCCCCGAGATGGGCTATCGAGAAAGCGCGTTTCACGTGCGGCCGAGTGAGGGCCAGGTGATCGATGTCCTGTAACGCTCCCCGTCCCTTGAGAATCGTGGCGGTTGCCCCCGCAAGGACGACGACCGGTGACTGCGCAAGCTGCGTGTTCTTGATCGCGGTGAGGGCGTTCGTTGCTCCCGGCCCGGCCGTGACGGCAGCGACGCCCGGCCTGCCTGTCAGGCGGGCGACCGCGTCAGCGGCAAAGACGGCGGTGGCTTCGTGCCGCACGTCGATGACGCGAATGCCCCGCTGCTTGGCACCTACGAGGATCGGCGAGATGTGCCCGCCGCAGAGCGTGAAGAGAAACTCTACGCCCCGTCCCCCGAGAATCCGGGCGATCAGGTCGCCACCATGCTCTGCGGACATGCTCACCAGCCCTCGGCGATGGAGCGAGCGACGTGATCCGCGATCGCCATGATCGTGATCATCGGGTTGACACCGCTGGAAGTTGGGAAGGTACTCCCATCCGCCACGTACAGGCCCTGCCGCTCATGGGCCTCTCCCGAGCTGCTCACCACCGAGAGCGCGGGATCGTTCCCCATCGCGGCACTCGCCATCTGATGAAAGCTCACGTAAGACATCCGGCAGTGGGTATACCCCCGACTATCGGCTTCTGCCATGAACCGATCCTGCCAGCCGGGCGAGCCGGGCCGCACACGAACTGGCGGTGTATGAAGCGAGATCACTTCCGTGGCTCCAGCGGCCGCCAAGACTTCCGCCGCACCGAGCAATCCTCTGCGGAGATGGCCTACGTCGTATTTGGACAGCTCGTAGTGGACCCGCGGTCTTCCCTGCTTGCTCACCGACACTCGGCCCGCATCCCGATCCCTGAGCAGCACACCGACGATGCTGGTGTGCGCCAGTCGCGAGACATCTTCCCGAAACCGCTGCGCTCCCTCCCAGCCGAACGCGCTGGAGGGCAGGGAAAAATGCACGGGCCCGGTTTCGAAGCGCGTGCCGTAGTCTTCCTGCTGATCCGCGAACTGATCGGAGTACCTCGTCTGCAGCGCGCCACTCCATGGCTCGACCCGCTCTCGGAAGAAACCAACGACGGCGGTGGCGGGATGGAGCCTGAGTCCCCGTCCGATGTTGGGGTTCGTCAGACCCGATCGTCTGAGGAGCGCGGGCGTGTAGATCGCGCCGCAGGCCACGACCACCGCACGGGCCCGCACGGTCAGTCGATGCGCATCGCCGCCCGTCCCCACCACCGTGGCTTCAACACCCCTCACCCGATGAGCGTCGGAGAGAATCCGCTGGACGTCGCAATTCGCGACGAGCCTCGCACCGCGGCGAGCCGCATCGCTGAGATATGTGACGGCGGTGGAGTTCTTCGCCCCGTGGCGGCATCCGTAACCACAGTAGCCGCACTCGAGGCCTTCGCGACAGTCGGTTACGTTGCGGGGCTGCGCGGCGACGTGCCACCCCAGCGCGCGACAGCCTCGCTCCAGAATGGCGTCTCGGGCGCTGGGCGTGTTCCAGCTTGTCCCAAGGTTCACCCGCTCGGCAACGCGCAGAAGGGAGTCGCGGAATCGGGCGCTCGCGAAGAGCGTGAGTCCGGACCGTCGATCCCATTCCTCCTGGATCGACTCGGGTAATGGAAAGCTAGTCGTCCAGTTGACTACCGTGCCGCCTCCCATGCAACTGCCCGCCAGAATCGGCATGGAGCCGCTCTGGGTCATCAGTAGCCCGCCGTCGAGATAGAGGGCGCTCAGCATGTCACCCTCGACCTGGGTCATGTCCCGCGCGCCGGGATTCGGCCCCTTCTCCAGTACCACCACGTCCCGCCCAGCCTCGGCGAGTACGCCCGCCACAACGCCACCCCCGGCTCCCGAGCCGACGATCGCCACGTCACAGTCGATGGTCGTTTCCTGCCCAAGGAAGAGGTTGGGCAGAGGCTCTACCCCCGTGGCCGGGAAGGGCAAGGGACCGGGGTACCGCACCGCTTCCCACGCCGGGTGGCTTCCGTGCTCGAGGGGCCAGCAGAAGTGTGCGACGTGCGTGAGCCGCTTGAGCGCCTGGAAGCCCGCCCGCCGGAGCGCCAGGGACGAATACGCCCAGCCCTTCAGCACCTCTTCCCGAACAGCCCGATCGAGGTCTCTGAAGCGCCGGAAGCGTCCCCTCAGCGCCAACACGCTGAGCCGTGAGCCCAAGATCGAGAGGAGGAGCCGCAACCTCGCTCGGTCTTTCGGGTCTTGCAGCGACGCAATCAGGCGTTCGGCTCGCGCGCCCGTCCCGGCGGCGGCGGCACCCGTGGCGAAGAGCCCCGCGGGGTCGTCGGGTCGGACGATCGCGGGCACCAGCGTGTCGCACACGGCGGCGAGCGTGGCCCGCTGCTCAACAGTCAGGTCACTGGACACCAGTTCAGTGCGTGTGATGGAGTACCGGTTCGTGCGCCCTCAGGGGACGTGAGTCCCGACTGGCAGACGCATGTCAGTTGATGGAAGGAAACACCAACGCGTGCCGCACGTCAAAGGACCAAGGGGATAACACGAGACCACGAAGCGCCCTCAGACAACCGCGATTACAGTCCACCACCCCCGATGGGAAGCGATCGCACGCCAACACAGAGAGCTGCAGCGGACTCGCCGCCGGTCCCAAACGAATCCGCTGGAGCGCACGTGTCGAGGGACACCAGACACCGAGCTCCGCGCTCCCAGCCGGGGGAAGTCGACGATAGGGAGCCTTCGTGTACGCAATGGCCGTTAGACTAGACGCCAGTAACGCGGCGGCGAGGAGAATGGCGAGGAGCATTGCCCAGTCCGGATTCCACATCCTGTGGCAATTGTCGCGACCCCCGCCTGAAGTCCCGGTGAACTCATCAGGAAGTCCTCAAACGTCCGGCCGTTGCAACCTCGTGGTCGCCACCATCGGGGCTTCAGAGTCGCGCTGACCGGTTGCGCGCCAGATGACCACCGCGGCGACCGCCGCGATCACCAGATATGCGGTGCCCGATCCCCACCCTTCCAGCACGAGCTTACCCACGCCGAACAGCCCGGCGTAGATGGCAACGAGGCCGGCGCACCATCCCACCACATCGCGCCACGCCTCGCCCTGCACTCGTACACCGCTCTGGCGGGCGACAGGACCCCACCAGGGGGAGGCCGGCCGCACTCGTTCATAAAACGCGAGCAGCGTGCGCTCGTCCGTGGGTGGCGTGAGCAGTGCAACGAGAATCCAGCTGATTGTCGACGCCAGCGCCGTCGCCGTCAGATGCAATCCAAAGGGGATGCCGGGAATCAGAAAATAGAGCCCCACATACACGATCGCGGTTGACACCCATGCAGCGATCTCACTCCACGCGTTCACTCGCCACCACCACCAGCGCATGATGAAGACCCCTCCGATACCGACGGTCATTCCGAAGAAGAGCTCCCACGCCCCTCGAATCGTCTGCATTGCGTACGCCGTGATTCCCCCTGCGATCATCATGACCACAACCAGCAACCGTGACACACGGACGTAGTGTCGGTCGTCCCCGTCGCGATTGAGAAAGGGCTTGTAGCAGTCGTTCACCAGAAGCGACACACCCCAGTTCAAGAGTGTGTCGATCGTGCTCATGAAGGCCGCCAACATGCTGGCCACCATGAGACCGAGGAGTCCCGTTGGCAGGAACTCCACGATCATCATCGGATACCCGAGCTCTTTGTCCGCGAGGTCGGGGAAGATGACCAGTGAGACGAGACCCACCACGATCCACGGCCACGGGCGCAGCACGTAGTGGAGAAAGCAGAACCACAGGACCGCCAGGAAGCTGTGGTGTTCGTTCTTGGTAGCGAGCATCCGCTGAACCATGTAGCTCGTTCCGCCAGCGTCGCGGGTTGCCCACCAGTTGACGGCGACCAGCGCCACGAAGGTCATCACGGGGAGGGTTGGCTCCGCGGAGGATGGGAGAAAGCTGAGGTAGCCCTCGATATCGCCGCCGAACTGTTGCGCGAGCCGGGCTTTCAACTCGCCGACTCCCCCGATGTTTCCCACGGCGATGACCGCGAGGGCGATGGCTCCCGCCATGGCCAGCAGAAACTGTACGAAGTCGGTCATGGCCACGCCCCAGAACCCCGACATGACCGTGTACACCACCGCCACGACCAGACACAGGAGGATGCCGAACCACCGGCCGTCGATCACGCCAGCAATACCCATCGCGTCTGTGAGCGCGTCGAGGTCGATCAGCACGCCGAGGATCTTCACCATGGCGAGGGTGACCCAGCCCATGATGATGCAGTTGAGGACGACACCTTCCCAGACGCCACGGAATGCTCGGAGGACGCGCGCCGGCGTTCCGGAATAGCGGAGCTCCACCAGCTCCACGTCGGTGATCACCCCGGCACGCCGCCAGAGACGCGCGAAGAAGAACGTCACGAACAGGTGCGCCGCCGCAAAGTTCCACACCATCCACACGCCGCTGATGCCGTTGTTGGCCACGAGGCCCGTGACGACCAGCGGGGTGTCGGCCGCGAACATGGTTGCGACAATCGATGTGCCCGCAATCCACCAGGGCAGGTTGCGGGCGGCGAGAAAGTACTCCGTGATGTTCCGCCCGGCGCGATGTCGAAAGACCAAGCCCACCCCGAGGGCGAAGGCGATGTACGCGGCGACGATGAGCCAGTCGAGGATGGACACGAGTGCTCGTCGGGTTGCGAGTGATGAGGAGCGGGAGAGTGGTGATTACGCAGCGGGGGGTCAAGGTGGATGGGCCAACCCAATGACTCACCACCACCTGGCCCTATGTCTTCTGCGGACTCCCCTCAGTGCCCTGTTGGCGGCCTCCACGAGCTCGTGAGTGGCAAGAGATGAGACGGCCGAAGTCCAGGGTCCGGGCATATTCCAGGTAAGGATGGAAGCCAGGTGGTCACGCCTATCGATCAGCCGGAGGGTAGCCCTCCCCTGTGAGTCCGTCTACGGTCGCCAACGCGCGGCTGACTCGTTGGCGGGGTTTCCGTCGACCACCGTGGGCTCGCCGCCGCCCGCGCTCGCGAAGAGAATGTCCCAGTTTCCGAAGCGGTTGCTTTCGAACGCGATCCGCGTGCCATCGGGCGACCAGACGGGCCCGCTTTCCGCCGCCGGAAACTCGGTGATGTTCACGAGCCCACCGTCATCGAGATTCGCCACGAATATGTCCCACCCGAATCCCCGAAGACTCTCGAACGCGATCCGCGAGCCGTCAGGCGACCACGCCGGACTCTCGTCGAATGTCGGGCTGTCGGAGACGTTCATGAGATGGGACCCATCGATCCCGATTACATAGACCTCCGTCGCGCCCTCGCGGTTGCTGGTGAACGCCAACCGCGTCCCGCTGGGCGACCAGGTGGCTCCGAAATCGTCGCCGACGGGACCATCGGTGAGGTTGACGGGGCCCGTGTCATCCATCTCCATCACGAAGACGTCTGCCGCGGCTCCCCGCGTGCTGGTAAAGGCAATACGGGCACCGTCTGGTGACCAAACTGGTTGCGTGTCGAGGGCGGGATGATTCGTGAGATTACGCAGGCCGCCTCCGTCGATGTCGACCGCGTACACCTCGGCGTCGCCATCCCGGAAGCTCGTGAACGCCAGGCGCCGTCCATCCGGAGACCAGGTAGGGTCGACGTCGCGGGCCTCGTGGCGGCTCAGGTTTACGAGGTCCGGCCGCAGACCGAAGAAACTCGCAACGTACACCTCCGCATTGCCGTCCCGTTCACTGACGAACGCGAGGCGCCATCCGTCGGGCGACCAGACCGGCGAACGATCTCGCCCCGGATGGTTGCTGATGTTACGGAGTCGGCCAGACTCCAGCACGAGGTAGATCTCTTCGTTCCCGTCGCGGTTGCTCACGAAGGCGAGGGACGGAGAGGCTCCCGGACCCGTCGCCGGCGAGCAGGCGCTCGGTGCCAGGACGAGCACCACGGCAAGCGCCGTCGCCATCCTGACCCTCACGGTGACGTGGCCACCTCCGCCGCCGCCCGAACCGTGGGATGCTCGGCGAGATATCGTCGCAGATCCCCAACGTCATAGCGGCCGTTTTTATTCCCCACCCGATCCAGGAACTGCATCTCTTCTACAGTGAGCTCGCCGGATGTCAGAAAGGGGCTGACGAGACGATCGAGCGCCACCTCCGCCGTCGAGATCTCGAGCTCCGCGTGGCCAGCCACGAGCTCCACATGGTGAAACGTGACCGAGGACGCCGCCCCCGAGTTCAGACGCGTCGACGGCATGGTTGCATTGCTGAGACGGGTGACCCCAGGCCCGAAGACGTCGCTTGCTTCGCCGCGATTACCGCCGTTCGCCGTCTCGCGGACCAATCCCTCATTGCCATCGGCCTCGAGGAGCTGCACGTGGTAAACCCTGGGACAGGAGCGGCACGGCCGCAGCAGGAGCTTCTCGTCTACGTGATAGACGAGAACGCCCGCCGCCGGAAGGTCCTGATCGAACCCCTGCCGGTCCCGATACTCGACCAGGAGATACTCGGAAGTCGAGAGCGGAACCCGCAGCGTGTGTCCCGTCGTACGCGCCGGCTGCAGCAGGATCGTGGAATCCCGAGTCCCCGCGACGACCTCCAAGTTTGGCAACCACCCGAGCCTCACCTTCTCCCATGGTGCGAAGTGGGGCGGACGGCGCACGGCCGTGCGGTCGAGGGTTCCACCGCACCCCCACGCACCAGCCGCCATCAGCGACCAGCAACCCACCACCCAGCGGCGCTCCTCGGGGAGAAGCCCTTCCGTGCTGTCGTAGAGATCCGGAAGGCCCAGAACGTGGCCGAGTTCGTGCGCAATGGTCGCGGCGTTCTGGATCCCGGTGCCGCTACAGTCCACGGTGCTCTGGATGATGTAGCCATTGACGAGGACCGGTTCCCCGTTCGGTCGGGGATCGTTGGTCGCGAACGGTTCCCCCGTCCACGCCGCAATGCTCGATCGATGGGGCCAGATCCCGGGACCCGGACACGATGCCGCTGGCTCGGTGAATTCGAAGGCCACGGCATCCGCGATCCCGTCGTCGTCACCGCTATTCGGCATCCCATCGGGACCGTCGTTATCGAACTGACCGAAATCGGTGCTTGGATCGACCAGCTCGAGCGCCATCGTCAGATAGACACCCGTCTGCGTACCGGAAAGGCCGAAATTGCTCCCGACAGTCTCCGCCAGGGTGAGCCCCGTACGCACCCAGGGCAGGACCCGGCCCTGCACGGCGAGGAGCCCTCCTGATGCCTCGGCGTAGAACTCGGTAAGGGTGCCGTTGGGTGTTGGGCCGTCGAAGAGAGCCCGTTGAACGTCCCCCGCGGAATGGACGGGCTCGGGCGAGTCGGCAAAGAGCGCGAGCACCACTACCATCGGGAGGGTACCGGCCACTGCCTGTCCCGCCGATCTCGTCCGCTCGACCCGCCGAGTCCATCCCCCCGGAATCTCGAAGAAGTCCGGCCGCCGGGCGACCTGATCGAAATAGGCCTGCGGCAGCGGTACTCTCGCCACCTGTGCAGTCATCTCGATGTCCTGGCCGGACAACGGCTCGGTAGCCACTGCCCAGACGATGAGCGCGACGGCTGGACGGACCACCTTCACGGCGGCCCCTCTCGACTGAGAAAGGGAACCCGCACGCGGCGGAACCGCACCCGGTACCCCTCGAGGGGGGTACGGAGCTGGTCACTCCCATCTGCGACTTCCTGCACGGCGACGTCCGGCGGAGTCCTCACATCCGCCACGTCGATGGAGAACTCGATGGTCCCAGCTCGGTCCCGAACCACGAGCAGGCGCAATCGGTCACCAGAGATCTCGGTGAAGACCACGCCCCCGGAGGTCCGCACGGTGCCCAAGCCCGGACCAGTGAGATCCATGAGGACCGCGCCTTCCGACCCGTCGGGCGAGACCAGCACGCCAAACAGCGTTCCAGGCCCACCCACATCTGAAGGCTGGGAGTCGCAGGCGAGGACCGCGACCGAAAGCAGTGCAGCACTCAGTATCGATGGGCTGCGCGCCACTTGCCTCATCGCCGTTGTGTGGCCCATGGCCGAAGAATAGGGCACACGGTGGCAGAAGCCGGTGCCCGACTGATTCTACCACGCGGTTGCTCGAAGGATCCGATCGTCGGCGCGCTCCTTCTGGGGGCGGTGCCAGTGGCACCCTATCCAGCACGGGAAGACCAAGAACGCCTATGCGATGGACTGGACTGCCTCACCTCGCTTCTCTGCGCTCCCTATACAACGAACACGAGCGCTTTGCTCTCACTCACCATCTTCGGCTGTCGACGTTGAGCAACGTATGGAGCAATACGTTTGCCCCATTCACGATGTCCCTTGGCCAGGAGAACTCCTGCGGCGAATGGCTGATCCCGCGCACGCTCGGCACGAAGATCATCCCCACAGGCGCGAGACGGGCGATACTCTGTGCGTCGTGTCCGGCGCCGCTGGGCATGCGGAGCGTGGATAGACTGAGCTCCCGGGTCACTCGCTCGATGATGCTCCGGATTCGCTCGTCGGTGGGCGCAGCGCGGCTCACGTAGAACCGGTCGAAGGCGAACGTGGTTCCAGTCTCGGCTCCAATGCGCGCACCAGCTTCCTCCATCATGGTGAACAGCTGGTCGATTCGCTCCATCTCCAGATCTCGGATCTCGAGGCTCAGGGTGACCTCTCCCGAGATGACGTTTGGCGCACCGGGCTCGGCCTGGATCCGCCCCACGGTCGCGACGTGACGCCCCGGAACGTCACGGGCCGTTCGACTGACCGCCCGGATGAACTCAGCTGCCGCCACGAGCGCGTCGCGCCGCTGATCCATCGGCGTTGTGCCAGCATGGTTAGCGAAGCCCGTGACGGTAACGCTCCATCGCTTGATGCCGACGATGCCCTCCACCACCCCGATCTCGGCCTGCCGGCTCTCGAGAATCCCGCCCTGCTCGACGTGCAATTCGAGATACGCAGCGATATCGCCGGGCTCACGGCGAGCAGCAGCCAACCGATCCGGATCGCCGCCGACGAACGTCAGCCCTTCGCCGATCGTCTTCCCACTCGCCGTGACCAGAGCGAGCTCTCGTTCTGCCACTTCGCCACTGATGGCCCGACTGCCAGTCTTCCCACCCTCCTCGTTGGAGAAGATCACCACCTCGAGCGGATGGCGGGTCTGGATTCCCTCCTCCGCCAACGTCTGTGCCACCTCGATGGCGCTGACGGATCCAACCGGGCCGTCGTAGTTCCCGCCTTCCGGAACCGAGTCGATGTGGGAGCCGAACATGAGGGGTGGCAGATCCAGACTCCCAGCCCGCCGTCCCACGAGGTTTGCCGCAACGTCCACCGTGGTCTCGAGGCCCGCGACGCTCATGAGACCCAGCACATACTCACGGGCAGCCTTGTCGGCATCGCTGAACGCGACCCGGCCCGCTCCGCCGGCAGCAGTTCTTCCGAACTCCGAGAGCCCCCGAAGATGACGCAGGATCCGGTCAGCCCTGATCCGAAGCTGGGGAGCCACATCGCTCCGTAGGAGGCTCGGCCAGACAAGAAACGCACCGATCGCCGCGACGGCGGTTTCGGCAAACACACGCCGGCTCAAGAGACGTGGCATCACCCGAACCTCCCCGATTCCTGCACTCATTTGAAACCGTCCACACCTACGTCCTCTGCAGTTCTGCATTCAACATTCGGCATTCAAACATTCAGCCTTCCTCTGCCCTCTGCCCTCAATTGTCCGCATCTCTCCGAGGCGGCGCGCCCACGAAGATCGCATTGAACAGGAGGCCGGCACTCCCATCATAGACGCCGCGGTACAGGGGATCCTCGCTGAAGAGAATCACGCGTCCATCATCCACCCGGTCCACGGTCGCGTAGGGCCGTCCGGCGTAGGTGCGCACCGTATTGTCGGGCCATGAGAACCCTGCGATGACCAGGCGATCCCCAGACGCGAAGACTACGGGGTTCGCACCACGTGTGGAGGGCCGAAGCGGTCGGGAGCGCACAAGGACAGCGATGTCGTCTTGCTCGTAGCCGAACGTCAACCAATGCGTTCGGTCGATTCGGCCGCGGAGGAAGCTCCCGGGAACGCGCAGGGGAGCGTGCGGTCGGGCGGTCGGACTGACCATCGGAGGAACCACGGTTGCGGCTGGCGCAGCGGCGTCAATGGCCCGCAGGATGGTGCTGATCGTATCGGCAGGCGGTCGGGTGGTGTCGGGCTCCTGGTGTGTGGGGCCGAGATCGTTTTGCATGACGAATTCGGCACCCCCACCGTAGGCCACCAGCGTCCCACCATGTTGAACCCAGTCTCGCAGTTTCCCGGCGCCACGCTCACCGAGGACCTGCCCGTAGGAACCCTCCGGCAGGATGACGACATCGAAGTGGTCGATGGTCGCTCCGCGGAAGTCCGTGGTGCGAATGGCGGTGAACGGGTATCCCAGACGGCGCTCCAGCTCGAACCAGAGGTGGCCGTACGAGGTCACGCGAACACCATCTCCGGCGAGCACGGCGATGCGCGGCCCCTTGAGGGACCGCGTGTCCTCCGAACCGGTTCCCGCCTGGCCGCGGTCGGGGAAGGCGCTGCGGGCACTGCCGACGCTGACCCCTGCCTCTCTGGCGAGCATCGCGATCCGCTCGTGCAGTTCTTCCCCATTCCGTCCGACGCGTGCGACGAAGGTACCGCGCTGATACTCCTGTCCGTCCGCCACGATCGTGCGCTGCGCGACCGCAACGCTGAACCCTTCATCTAATAACCGCGCGAGGAGACGGTACGCACCCCGGTCTCCCGGAGCCCACACGTAGGCGCTTCGCGCCCTTGTCGTGACTCCTCCGTTTCGTGCGAGGGCCTCACTCGCCCACCCGCCCGGCGCCCTGCGAAGTTGATCAGAGAGGGCGAGGGGCGTCCCACCCAGATTGACGGCCTGAGCACTCCAGTATGCATCGACACCACTTGCCAGCGCGAGATTCCAGGCAGTCACGTCGTAGAAGGTGTAGCGTTCCTGCTCCTCGGGGGGGCGCCGGGCATTGCGCGCGAACCGGGCCAGCTCCTGTGCCGTGTACTCGTCGGGCATGGATACATCCGGCGCAAGCAGCGTTGCCGCGAGCCGGCCGTTGGGCTGCGCGAGGTCGACCACGTAAGCGCCTTCGGGAACATCCAGCTGCGATGGCTCTCCGCTGAGGTAGCTCGTCACCGCCAGCCGCGCGCGCGCTCCAGTCCGCTGTACTTCGATGCCGTGTCGAAGCAAGGTCGTAGCGAACCGCGCAGCGCGGTTGGGGGCCAGGCCTGGGACGATAACCACCGTCCGCACCCCGGCCCCTCCCGCCTGCTGCAGCGCACTCCGAAAATACTCGACGTACGACTGCAGGCGAGGCGTTCGGTTCCGCGCCGCGGTCTCCACCGTCGCCAGCGATGCCACGAAGTGATGGGCGATCCCGTCGGCAAAAGTCAGAATCGTACCGTCATCCCGCCGCCATCGCACGCCCTTCCCACCACCACCGTCGGTTTCGTAGGTCATACCCGTGGCACCGTGGAGGGCCGGATACGTATCCCAGTAACCCGGATAGTAGAGGTCGAAGCGGTCGCGTGTGTAATAACTCCAACCGTAGCGATCGAACGCCGCGGCGTTTCCACGCCCGAACACGTCGAGCCACTCGTTGAGCGAGGGTGGGTAGAGCGGCATGACCGGCGGTGCAGCCGGAGGGAAAAAGAACTGGGTCGTCTGCCCGTGGAGGTCCACGAATACCTGTGGCCGCCACCGCTGCACCTCGGCCGCGACCGCTCGAGTCTCTGTTTGGGTGAGCCCGAGCGCGTCACGGTTGAGGTCGAACTGGTAGTGATTGTTGTTCGTGCTCATCCCCCACGGCGCGCGGTGTTCGAGCGAGGCAGGGTCCGGATCGCCAGCGACAAACGCGTTGTACCAGGCAACGTGGCGCTCGTGACTCTCGGGGTTGTGGGCCAGGTTGATCAGCGTCACTGCGCTGTCCCGTAGCATTCGGGTGCGCTGGTCCTCCCCGGCAGCCAACTCGTACGCCACCTGCATCGCAGCCTCGAAGGCAGCCGTCTCGTTGCCATCGTTGGCGGCGTTCAGCCACACGACGACCGGGGTCCGAGCGATGATTCCCGGCGCATCAGCAGCTGCGGTCTGCCGCGGATCGGCGAGGCGCTGGAGATCACGACGGATCTCTTCCAGGCGGGTGACGTTCGCCTCCGACGAGACCGCCACCAAGTGCATGGTCTGGTGTTCCACGCTCGTCCCGTAGTCGAACACCCGCACGCGACCTCCGGCGGCCGCCGCCAACGTCTCCAGGTATCGCTCCATTCGTCCGTAGGTCGTGTGCCAGCTTCCAACGGGATAGCCGAGGACTTCCTCCGGCCGCGGGACGCCCTCGCGATAAGAGCCCGTCTCGTAGAAATCGAAGGTCCGCTCGGGGCACAGCCCGAAAGCCAGGCGGGCGTCGTGCTCGGATGGACAACCGTCGGGCGGAAGCTGTGGTAGGTCTTGACCGGCGGCCGCTACCGAGCAGACGCCGATCAGCACGGCGATCGACGCGAACGACCGCTGCAGGGAAGCCGGAATGCGCATGAGCATACTCTCAGGATGTGACGAAGGCACGACGAAACGGCAGGCCGACGAACGCCGGCGTCGGACTTGCCAGTGAGCGCGTCCGCTTGCAGGGCTACGTTACACGGGAGCGCAAGGAACAGCTAGAGCCCCGCACGCGCGACGCTTGCCGGCCCCGTATCACCGGCGGTAGAGTAGATTCGTGAACCGACGCGAGTTCGTGCAGACTTTGGGCGCTGCCGCCGGGACGGCCGTCGCCGGACGACGGCATCACCCGCCGATACCGCCGTTGCATGTGGACGGTGAGCGGCTGATGAGACACTTCAGAGCGCTGTTCGAGTTCGGGAAGACCCCTGCCGGCGGCGTGTCCCGAGTGGCCTACAGCGATGCTGACCTTCGAGCCCGTGAGTTCGTCATGCGCCTCATGCGGCAAGCGGGTCTCTCGGTGCGCATCGATGCGGGTGGGAACGTCCTGGGCCGTCGCGCCGGCCGCGACGACTCACTCCCGCCGCTTCTCTTCGGTTCCCACATCGATTCGGTGCCCGACGGCGGCAACTACGACGGCAACGTGGGATCGATGGGGGCACTGGAAGCCGCGTGGACGTTGGCGGACCGCGGCATCGTAACACGGCATCCCGTGGAAGTGGTCATCTTCCAGAACGAGGAGGGAGGGCTGATCGGTAGCAGCTTGATGGTGGGCGAGCTCGCGCCCTCCGTTCTGGATCAGCAGAGCAACAGTGGGAAGACGATTCGCGAAGGGATTGCCGCCCTCGGCGGCGACATGGAAAACCTCGAGGCCGCCGTGCGGCGGACAGGTGACGTTCACGCCTACCTCGAGCTCCACATCGAGCAGGGCGGCTTGCTCGAAGAAGCTGATCTCGACATCGGCGTGGTCGAAGGCATCGTCTCGATTCGCTGGTGGAACGTGCGGATCGAAGGCTTTGCCAACCACGCCGGCACCACGCCCATGGACCAGCGTCGCGACGCCTTGCTGGCAGCGGCGAGGTTCATCGAGGCGGTGAATCGTATCATCAAGAGCGTCCCTGGACGGCAGGTGGGAACCGTGGGCAAGATCGAGGCACACCCCGGCGCGCCCAATGTGATACCCGGCGAGGTCAGGGCGAGTCTCGAGATCCGCGATCTCGATGCTGCCAAGATCCAGCGGCTCTTCGGCGAGATCGAGGCCGCGGCACACCGCATCGCCGAAGCAACGGGAACGACGTTCACCATCACCGATACGGAAATCAATACACCCCCGGCACCCACGGACGTGCGCATTCGCCGCACCATCGATAGCGCCGCGGACGACCTAGGGCTCGGACGTCAACGAATGCCCAGCGGCGCCGGCCACGACGCGCAGAGTCTCGCGCGGATCGCACCGGTGGGAATGCTGTTCGTTCCCAGCGTGGGAGGGATCAGCCACTCGCCGCGGGAGTTTACTCGCCCCGAGGACCTGGTGAACGGCGCCAACGTCCTCCTGAACAGCGTGCTCGCGTTGGACAGAGTCGAGCTCTAGTCGGCTGTAAGGAATAGGCGACCGGATTTCGCCCATGGCTCGGCGACGAGGGCCGCCGTGGGGGACGCCGTCTCGCCAAAGCGACGATACCCGCCGCTAACCCCCCGCGTCCACACTTGCGTCCACTAACGCCTCCGTCAGGCGAAAGGCCGCCCGCAGCGCCCCATCATCCCCTGCGATCGCCGGGTCGTAGGCTGTGAGGGCCGCTCCGACAATGGGTCGGCGAGCACCGATCAAGTGAACAGCCCGAGCGATGGCCTCGACACCAATCCCGCCGGGAGCCTGGTATTCGTTCACCACGGCTTCTTCGGGGTCGACGACGTCCAGGTCCAGGTGGAGATAGAAGACTGCAACCCGCTCCGCCATGGCGTCGAGGACAGGCTCGAGGGTCGAATCGACACCGTGCAACCGGATCGCCTCTGGAGAAACGTGAGCGATCCCTGACGATTGAAGAAACTCCTGCTCGGGAGGATCGAAGTCGCGGGCGGCAACCAGGGCGATCCGGTCCTCGGGTATCGCCGCCCATCCGGGAACGGTTCGAGCGATACGCCCCCAGCAGCACCCGGCGACCATGGACAGGGCCATCCCGTCGAGGAAGCCACTGCTCGTCGTCTCGGGAGTGTTGAGATCCCCATGGCTGTCGAACCATACCACGCCAGCCCGCTCCACACCGATCCCCGCCAGCGTGCCAACGGCCGTGTTGCAGTTTCCGGCTAGTACCAACGGAAGCGCGTCTTGCGAGATGGCGCGACGCACACGCTCGGCCAACAACCGATCGATGGCGATGGCAGATCCGATGTCGGACGGTGCAGCAGGCTCGTCGATCAGGATCTGGTGGAGCTCAACCTCGTGCCCCCGCCCCCCCATTCTCTCGATCAGTCCGTGCTGAATGAGATGGTCCGGCCCGCACCCCATACGAAAGCTGCGCTTCCCAGAATCGTACGGGACCGCGAGAACTTGGATGTTCACGGTGCCGGTGTCCGGAACGCGAGTGTGCGCGTGGGCGCCTGCCCGACCTTCGCGCTGGTGAGGACCTCACGCAGGCCGCGATGAATCGCGGCTACCACGCTGCCCCACGCCTCCGTGGTGCACCCCGCCATCCCGACAAACCACGACCCGACACCGAGCAAGCGTCTGGAGAGGGCGCGGTCGACATGAGCCTCGTATCTCCCCTGAGGAGCGATGACTACGCAGAGACCGATCCGCCAGCTGCCGATGGAGCTCCCTCGCGCATGCCCAAACCGCCAAGCCACCAATGCTGACCGGAGGGTTCGGCCTCCCCTGCCCCGTCCGCCTCACACCCATCCCTTTTTCCGAAACGCCCTCAGCACGGCGGCGAACTGTTCCATCTCGGCGGGTGTCCCGATGGAGACGCGATTGAACGCAGTCATCGGCGGGAACGGCCGGCCCACCTTCACTCCGTGTTCTCGCATGCGGGCGATGTAGCCGTCGAGATCACCGGGAACCCGGTGCATCAGGAAGTTGGTATGAGTGGGGAGGTGTTCGAGGCCAAGCTCGTCGAGCGTGTGCTGGAGGATACGCGTACCTCGTCGATTTGCTTCGATGGCGCGGTCCAGGTGGGCACGGTCGCCCAGCGAGGCACGAGCCGCAACGTGTGCGAGATGACTCACACTATTCTTGCTGATGTAGCGACTGAGCAGCTCTGCCGTGTCGGGATGCGCGATACCGTATCCGAGCCGCATGCCTGCCATGCCATGGATCTTGGAGAACGTGCGCACCACCACGACATCAGGTCGTTCGGCGACCCAGCGAACGCTGGGCCAGTACGTCCGATCATCGACGTATTCGAAGTAGGCCTCATCGATGAGGAAGCGGACGCCGGTCGGCCGCTCCGCGATCCAGTCGTCGATCTGTTGGCAGGGCGTCACGGTCCCGGTCGGGTTATTCGGATTGCAGATGTACACCAGGACCGGTCGCTGAGCCGTCTGCGCCGCCTGTCGCATTCGGGCAACGTCGTGCCGATACCGATCATCCAGCGGCACTTTCACGATGTGCGCGGCGAACGGTCCGGCGTAGGTGGGCACATCCTCGAACGTGGGATCCGCCAGGACGATGGTGCCGCCCACCATCGCGTGGGCCTGCACCATCATCTGGAGGACCTCCGTCGAGCCGGCACCGAAGACGATCTGCTCCGGCTTCACCCCATGGTGGCTTGCCAGGATGTTCCGAAGGGCGTCGCGGCTCTCTCTGGGATACCGATTCGCTTCGCCTATTCCCTCGATAACCGCAGAGCGGGCGGCAGGCGAGAGGCCGAGGGGATTCTCGTTAGAGTTGAGGCGGAGGGGCTCGCCTTTCCGTGCCGGCGCAGCGCGGCTAGTGCCGGTCACCATACTCAGATCCCCCAGACCGACGGTGCCGAGGGCTAGGCCGGTATGGACAAATTCTCGTCGAAGCATGACGTCGCTCCTGTTGGCGCGGGCGCGGCAATCGCGCGGGGACTAACTCGAGGCTAATCTATGGTTCTGGGTTAGCCTCGCCAGGCGGCGTTGGCGTCGCGTGCGACAGTCGTCTAATGTAGGGGTTCTGGCAGCCACAAGCATCGGAACTGCCTGATCATTTGGGACACGCTCGCGAGGCACTTGGCGACCCGCGCAAGATCGCGATCGCCGCGGGGCCGACCCACCCACACGCGCTCGCCAGCAAGGTGTCCCCCATCCGTTTGCGAAACGAGTTTACCATGCCACGGCACTTGATACTCCGATACCACTTTGTCTATACGCTCGGGGTCCTCCCTATTCTCTCGAGCTGCGGGAGAACAACGGAAGGAACTGGTGGGTCCGCCGATCCGTGGACCCTCCAAAACGCAGAACCGGTTACGTCCGAGGGAATCCGCGTCCTGGTCCTGCACGACATGGAAGGTCTCTCCGGGCAGGATGATCCGCGGAGCTTCGACTTCGGCACCGAACAATACCCGTTTGGCCAAGAGCTCCTCGTTGCCGATGTCAACGCCGTCGTCGACGGGCTGTTCGCCGCCGGCGCGACTGAGGTCCACGTTGTCGACGGTCATGGAAGCGGAAACCGGGATCCGGACATCCTGGGTGACAAGCTCGACTCACGCGCGGAACAGGTGTTCCGCGATGAGCAGTTCGACACGTACTTCGACCTGGTCGAGCCCGGTGCCTACGATGCCGTGGCCGTCGTGGGCATGCACGCGAAGACCGGGAGCGGCGGATTCGCATCGCACACGTATACTCTCGGCATGGACTTCGTCCTGAACGGGCGATCGATCACCGAAACCGAGCTCGTGGCGCTGTCGTGGGGAAGGGTCGGTGTCCCGGTGATCTTCGCCTCAGGGGACGATCGCCTGGCTCAGGATCTCGCAACCATGCCGTGGATCCAGTATGTGACCGTCAAGCGTGCGACGAGCGCCTCGACCGCCGAGCCAAGACCCATGGACGAGGCCCGGGCCGACCTTCGGGAGGGAGCCCGGCGAGCCGTCGACATCCTGCAGGCGGCGAAGGTCATGAAGGTCATCACGCCCATCACCACGACCTTGCGGGCCGTGCCGCCGGCAAGCCTGCGGGTGCTCGATGGCGTGCCCGGAATCCAGTACGCCGACAACAGCGTCACATTTGTCGCCAATGACCTCCGAGACGCCTACGACGGCCTGCAGGAACTCGTCAATGTGGCCCGCGTTGCCTACCTCAACATCCTCATGGAGCAGCTGCGAGACCGACGAGACTGGCAGGAGATCCGGGGTCGATTCCGCAACGCTCTCGACGAGCGCTGGCTGGACTACGAGTCGGGAAGATGGGAACCGGAGGAGAGGGCTGGCGACCCGAAAGAGCCGCGCCAGTATCATGGATATCGGTGAGGCTCTGCGACGCGGTCACGGCGACTCCGCCCAGAAACCGCTGACGGTGAAGCATCGGCGGGAGGGTTTGCCCGTCGACGGTTACTGGCCAATCGAGGAACGGCGGCGAGCCCGAACGCGCCGGATCGTTGCAAGGTGCTCCCGATAGGTGCGGGAAAAGACATGGCTGCCGTCGCGTCGCGCGACGAAATAGAGATACTCGGTCCGGGGCGGATAGAGGGTTGCTTCGAGACTTGCTGACGAGGGCTGGCTGATGGGACTCGGCGGAAGCCCGTTGATCCGGTATGTGTTGTAGGCCGATTTGACGTTGTAGTCCCCATGGTAGAGCCGGCGTCGCTTGCCCAGGGCGTAGACGACCGTGGGGTCCGCCTGCAGGCGCATGCTCTTCACGAGGCGATTGTGATAGACGGACGCGATCTCTGTGCGGTCGTCACCACGCACAAGCTCCCCCTCAACGATCGACGCCAGCGTCACGACCTCGTCGCGGCTCATTCTCAACGTGTCCAGCCGAGCATCCCACTCCGGCTTCCAGCGTGCCTCGAACGTGTCCACCATTTGGCGAAGGACTTCATCCGCCGACGCGTCCACGTGAACGTAGTACGTCGTTGGATAGAGATAGCCGTCCACCGTCTCTCCTCGAGCACCGACCCGCGCCCGGAGACTCGAGTCCGTGGCGGCCGCGTAGATGCTTTCCGCCGGAATCCCCAATCGCTGTTCGATGGTGAACGCCACCTCGCGCAACCAACCTCCCTCCCGTACGGGGATGCGCTGCACCGGGGCGCGACCCTTTCGCAGCGCGGCAAGCACGCGACCCATGGGCATGCCGGCCCGCAACGGGTAGATGCCGGGCTTGATTCCACGGTGTTTGCGTCCCATCCGGGCAAACCGGGCGAAGGATTCCGCCGACGACACGATGTCATGAGTGGCCAGCGATTCCGCTACCGCTTCGACGGCCGCATCCTCGGGTATGGTCACCCATACGGCGTGCGGTGGCTCGGGAACGGCACAGGCGATCACTCCGACCATGACGATGACGACCGTGCACCGCATCCTCCTGCGCCCCGCGTTGCTGTTCGATTCGTGCACCTCCACCTCGCTCGGCGAGCTCGACGCGACGATAGGGGCCGCTGGCTCGGGCATCTGTGACGTGCCTAACACTGGTCCGCCATCTCCTGATGCCAATTACACTTACTCGGCGGGCTCCGCCCCGTGCAACACCGCCACTGTCACGGCAGTCGAGCGAGAGTGAAGCCGATTGCCACCCGGCCGTGTAATCTGGGCATCAGCCGGGCGCGGTCAACTCGCACCGCCTCCCAGTGAGTTTTTACCGCGGGCGACCCCGGCCAACACGCCGATGAGGGTGTCGGAGCCATTGGAATCGTATACTTCACGCAGAGGTACCGTGTCGATCGAGTGATCGTGAGAGAATCGCTCGTCATCACGACCCGGCCCGAGCAGGTGGAGGGAGCATGTTCGTGGAGCGCGGGAGCGGACGCGTCACTCTGGATGTCCGGGAATCCAACTCAAGGGCCGAAGCCCCTGACGACCCCCGGGACTAGCAGCATGGCACGAACGATTCCTGAAGTCGCAAAACTCCTCGTCAGCGTGACCGGCGACCGCACGAGTCTCATCCTCTTTTCCCGCAAGCGAGCTGAGGGCTACGGCAAGCACGGACGTCTCGAATTCTTGGGTGGGCGACTCGCCAAGAAGGAGCGGCCCTTCGAGGCTCTCATTCGGGAACTCGGCGAGGAAGAGGAAAGCGGCCTTCTCGCGCAACGGGTCCGTGCCGAGCGACCGCGGAGCCGCACCGTGCAGCTACCGGACGCCATCTACCACACGTTCCACCTGAACATCACGTTCGAGGACTATCTCGTCCTCGAACCTGGTCGCCATGAGAGCCTGGGTTTCGTGTTGGTCCCGCGTCCGCTCTTGCGGCAACGGCGGGTGCACGAATTCCTGACCGAGAGGACCTACCAGCTCCTGACCGAGCTCGGATTGCTCACCTGACGGGACCGCTTCAGGCCAAGCCCTCTTCCTCCATCAGAAACCACAGAACGATGTAGGCGATGATCCCCGGAAACGCCGCCGACAGCACCGTGATGAGCACGTAGGCGACCCGGACAACCGTCGGATCCCAACCCAGCCACTGCGCAATGCCACCACACACACCGGCCACGATCCGATCGTTGCGGGACCGCTTCAGCGGTTTCTGCAGTTGATTTCCCACGGCGCTCCTCCTCCCGAGCTGAACAGAGGTATCCGCTACAAAATAACCCGCCGCCCAGTGCTGAACAGCTACTATCGATGGAGGGGCTAGGAGGGGAAACGCAAGAAGGGGACTGGGGCCGGTAGCTGAGTGGAGCGGCCGTCCTACGAGCCAAAGCGGCCGAAGACCAGGTAGCTCGTGAACTGCAGATGGTACAGTAGCACCAAGTAGTAGACCAGGAACGCGCCGAAAATCGCGATCACCGCAAGCACGTGGGTGCGTCTCCGCCACAGCACCACGATCCCGAGAGACACCAGCGCGATCTTCGCCAAGACGAAAACCATCGCCCCCTGCTCCACCAGATCCCGCATCAAGGTATTGGCTTCAACGGCGAGCCCCGCCTGAATCCACCAGAGCGTGAACATGGCGTCGGCGAGGTTGAAGATCACGACGGCGCGAACAATTCCGTCGAGCCAGCGGTACTGCTGATCGGTGCCAATGATGAGACGCTCTTCTCTCGGTGTTGGCGAACGCTTCACCATTGCATCCCTCAGCAACGATCTTGTCGCGGGTAGGCCGACTTCGTGGCGCTCCGTCTACAGCGACGTGTCCCCACAACAGTGTAGCAGGTGCTCTGTGCCAATGGCTCCTGTCACACGGACACCGGAGCAACAAGTATGCCCGAAGGGGGATGCCGTTTGTGCCTGCTGGAGCAGGCCGGCCGCCATCACGCGCTCCACCTGCTTACCGCGATCATCCATGTGCATTACCATTCCCACCAATGAATCGCGACACCATGATCGATCGACTCCGGGAGCGATCAAAGCCCTGGGATTTCCTCATCATCGGTGGAGGGGCCACGGGAATGGGCATCGCGGTGGACGCTGCCTCCCGCGGGTTCGACGTTCTGCTGCTCGAGCAGTCCGACTTCGGAAAGGGAACGTCGACCCGTTCAACCAAACTGGTGCACGGGGGCGTGCGGTACCTGAAGCAGGGGAACATCTCCCTTGTCATGGAAGCGCTGCGGGAGCGCGGGATCCTGCTGCAAAACGCTCCTCACCTGGTATCGGATCTCGAGTTCGTCGTCCCCAACTACGAATGGTGGGAAGCACCGTTCTACGGTGTTGGCATGAAGGTCTACGACGTGCTTGCGGGGCGGTACCGCTTCGGCATGTCGAAGACACTCTCCGTCGAAGAAACCATCGAACGACTCCCCAACATCGAACGGACAGGCCTTCGCGGGGGCGTACTCTATCACGATGGTCAATTCGACGACGCCCGGCTCTTGATCAATCTCGCCCAGACCGCCTTCGAGCAGGGTGCGGTCATCATCAGCTACGCCCAAGTGACCGATTTGCTGAAGAACGGCGGCGGGTTCGTGCACGGTGCGCGAGTCCGCGAATTGGAGGGTGACGACGAGCTCGAAGCGTATGCCCGGGTCGTTGTAAACGCGACCGGTCCATTTACCGACGCGATTCGGAAGATGGACTTCCCCGACGTGAGACCCCTCATCGCACCGAGCCAAGGAGTGCATATCACCTTGGCTCGAGAATACCTCGCCGGCGAGTCCGCCATCATGGTGCCACGAACGTCCGACGGGCGCGTCCTCTTCGCGGTCCCTTGGCATGGCCACGTCATCGTAGGGACGACCGACACACCTCTTGACGAAGTCTCCCTCGAGCCCCGAGCACGAGAAGATGAGATCGAATTCATCCTCGAGACGGCCGTTCAGTACCTCGTGGAGGATCCGACGAGAGCAGACATCCTCTCCGTCTTTGCCGGCATCCGTCCCCTTGTGAGAGTCGGGGATGAGGAGAACACGGCCGAGCTGTCTCGCGACCACACTATCGAAATCTCCCACTCGGGGCTGGTTACCATCGCCGGTGGAAAGTGGACGACGTATCGCAACATGGCTGAGGATTGCGTCGACCAAGCCATCTGCGTGGGAGACCTGGAGGATCGCGCGTGCGTGACGAAGACGCTCCGCATCCACGGTCACATGCGGGAAGCACAACGCTTCGGCGATCTCGCGTGGTATGGCTCGGACGCCACCGCAGTCGAAGCACTCCTCGAGACCGGCGACCACTACGACGAACGCCTGCACGAATCCCTACCCTACCGTGCAGGCGAGGTCGTCTGGTCTGCCAAATACGAGATGGCTCGTACCGTGGACGACTACCTGTCCCGTCGGAGTCGCGCGACGTTCTTGAACGCCCGGGCGGGCATCCAAATGGCGCCGAGGGTGGCACAGCTCATGGCGGAGACACTGGGCCGCAACGGGGACTGGATCACCGAACAGGTGAGAGCCTACGAGCAGATCGCCGGCGGATACCTGGGCAACCAGTAGGCCGGCCGGGAGGCGCCTTTCCTTTCACGATGCGCTCAAAACCACCACCTGAGCTGATCGGCGTGATGCTAGCCACGTTGGCTCTCATGCTGGGACTCTCATACGTGATCTGGACGACCTCTGCAACCGGGCGCGCGGTTGCTCAACTCGAGCTGCGCCCCGGAACCACTGATCCCCTCATGGGGCTGACCGTCTCACTGCGAGACCGTGGCGTCACCGCGAGAATCGGCCCGCTCACGCTCCGCCCTTCCATGTCGCCCCTGCGAGGGGGACTCGAGTACCGAGAGCCCAGCCGCCCTCGGCGCTTCCAGTATGCGTTTCGAGTCATTGGGGTTGGCGGCCGAATTGCTCACCAACGGCGTGGCACCTTCTCCACCTGGTTCCGGGCGCTACCGGGGTCCCCGTCCGTCGATCTGGGGAGCTTCGACCTGGTGGAGGAGGGGCGGTACTACCTCGAGATCGAGATGGACGGCCTGACCACCGAGGGAACGGTACCGAACGCTCGCGCCAACGCAGTCCCCGACGCCAGGTTGGTGCTCCGAGCAGGCACGGGAGCGCCTATCGGTCTCGTGTTTGGTGTAACGGTAGCGATTGCGCTCACGGGCTTCGGGTTGCTGGCACGGGGCTGGCTCCGACCCCGGGAAACCTCCGTTACCTTGGTGGCGTAGGAGGGGTCATCGTACCTCATCCGGCAAGGCCCCTGGACTGTGGGCCGGAAGAACGCATCCGTGGAACGAGCCGTATACCGCTGGATCCCTAGCTGTGGTCGCTCTTCTGGTCACGCACATGGTGTTGCTCTTCGGCCGGCGAGGTGCTCGGTCTCACCGATCGGATGAGCGACATCCAGCCGAAGCGTTCGAGCGACACAAGCGCGACGTGTGGGACGAGCTGCGCGGCCTGCGGGAGCAGCGTAGGCCGCCCTGGAGGATCTGCACGAGCGGTTGGATTTCGCCGAGCGCGTGCTCACATAGGGTCGGCCGCCCGAGCGAGCGGAAGAGAAGGAACGAACACCGGTCTGACCCCACGGTCCCACCGGCCGCGCACGGAGCTTAGCGAGCCCGAGACGGCCATCGTGGGAAGTCGAGATCGAGAAGCTCCTGCATCACCGAATTCCACTTCTCGGATCCCGGCTCCACTGCCTGCATGAAGAACCGGCCTGCCTCCGAGAGTGAACAGGTGTCGAAAGCGCATGAGACCCTCGTGAGCGAGTTGATCGTCCTCGAGGTCACCAGCCGCAGCCACCCCGGGGAACGAGAATGCCAACACGGGTGGAACCGACCTAGGACCTCCGGCTCTCGCTCGTCAGGAATACCAGCCTGGACGCGAACTCGGTTGCCGTGACCCGCTTGATGTCGGGCGAAATTGCTTCCAACAGCTGGCTGAGAGCGCGCGTCGCGAATGAGAAGCCCTTGCGGCGCTCGTCGTGGGGGTATTCACCGACGAGTATTCGACGGCGGATACGCATGCCGTCGAGTCGCCGATCGAAGTCCGCATTCGGAAATCGTTCCTGGAGCTCGGCCATCAACGTGGCGAGACGCTCCGGGGCGGACGCGCCCGCCCGATCTGCCAGTCCGGACAAGTCACTCTGGGCCTCGACCAACGACACGCGGCGTACGCCACCGTCGTCGGGCACGTAGAGGTCGACGAACGCGGCGTACTCGGGATCAGCTTTCGCGTCGGCCCACTCGATGGCACCGCCACTCCGCTCCGCACGGCCCACCAAGGCATCCGGTGTGAGAGATGTGTGCGACAGTCGGCGCATGGCGGTGGCACGAGAGGGACGCGACGCCGGGTGCAGCTCTCGGTGCGGTCGGCACAAGACCCCGACTATTCTCGTGTCGTACGTAAGCACCTTCACTGTTCCGTCCACCATAACGGTCAATCCACCGTCCGAGAACGCGAGCGTCGACGCCACAGTCTGGGCCGGTATGCTGCGAAGCACCTCGCCCGACACGAAGACGACCCGGAGACCGGCTTCCTGCAAAGTGGCAAAGACCGGCTCCATCACAGCTCGGGCCTCGCCGACGAACCAGATTTCCGGGAGCCCATAATTGGCCTTCATCTGCACTTCCGCGCTGGAAAGGCGAAAGCACGGAACTGCTTTCGTGAAATCGATGTCGCCGTGAGGAGGGTCTGAGACGATGAGGGAGTGCTCGCTCATTGCAGCGAAGGTAGCGAGTTCTCAATCTGCTGTCCACCGAAAACCGTCGCAGTCCCTTCGACGGCTAGTAGCCGAGCCCTTGGAGAAACGCTCGGATCAGCCGCGACACTTTATCCGGCCGTTCGATTGGGGACATGTGCCCGGTGTCAGGCAGGATTTCCAGGCGAGCATGGCGAAGACCACTCGCGAGCTGGCGAGAATCTCTGAACGGAGTGGTTCGGTCTTCGGCCCCGTAGATGACGAGCACGGGCGCCGCGATTTCGTGCAACCGATGGACGACGGAAGGCCTGCCTACCGGCACGGCCACCGTGCGCCGGAGATAGTCCACATTCAAGCCCGCCCAGCGGCCCGTCCAGTATTGCACGGTCTCGGGATGCCTCCGCCTGAAGGATCGGCAAAAGGACACGGCCGCAGCCTGCTCCAGGATCCAGCGCCGCATACCGAACAGCCCGACCATAGTGACGAGCCCGGCGTACTTGAGCCGACGGTACCAGGCCTCCGCAGCGGCGCTGGTATCGATGAGCACCAGCCCGCGCACGCGCTCCGGATGCTCCAAAGCCAGATGCAGCGCGGCCATCCCCCCCATACTCTGTCCGACGACGACGGCCGATTCGATGCCCAGGCTGTCCATCACACGGGCAAAGTCGCCTCCTTGGTCCTCCATGGTCCACCTACCTTCGGGCGTCTCGCTCAGGCCATGTGCGCGCCAATCAAACCGGACCACGCGGTAGTCAGGAGAGAGGTCTTTGGCCTGCCCGTCGTACATCGTGTGATCGAAGAGATAACCGTGTCCAAAGACGAGAGGCGATCCGGAGCCTTCCTCGAGGACATGGAGCTCGGCACCATCAATCGTGACCGCGGACTTCTTTGCCATAGCCGCAATGCTACTCGCCGTCGCCCACGATGGCCACCGCCACAATCTGGATCCACCTAGTGTGAGAACGGACCGAGGGAGTCCGACGTGGAGAGCTACTAGACGCTCGGCGGCCTTCGAGGCGATCGCCACCGCCGGGTACGGGCGCTGGCGAGCTCGAGACACGCTGGACAGTCGACGCTCCCGAGCTGAGACTCCGTGACGACGTCGTAGGGGATCACGGCATCATCGCCCAGGCCGATGGGCCGCTCGCACAGCGTCCACTGCCGCTCCTTGCCCGGCTCCGAGTGCGACAGGTGGACGGCGAAGTGAGGATGGGGCGGTGCTCGAGTGTACGACGTTTCGACCATCGTGCTGCTGCTCCAGCAGTCGCAACCGGCAACATACTCCCGGACGTCGGGGCTGGTAAGAGTGGGGCGCTGTTCCGCCTGGTTTGCCAGCGTCGTTATACTGTGAGCCATCCTGTGTCCGCCATGCCGGAGGTGACGAGGTGGCTCGGAACATCCCCGGACCGTTCGACGAGTCTCAGATCCAACAGTTCCTCCGGACGTTCCTCTATCGTGAAGAGATCTTTCTCCCGGACGAGATCATCCTGCTCGACGACGAAAATCGGGAAGTCGTCGCGCGCATCGACACGACGCGAGAATTCCCCTACGTCAGACATCAGCGAGTCGGGCCAGGTCATCCAGCTCATTTGTCGGTCGCGGAGCTGATCATGGCGACCGCCCACATGGGATCACTCCATGGATGGTTCTTCTATGGCCTGCGATGGGACCAGGGATGGGTTGGGTTCGGGAACCGGATCCACCGTGCAGACTTCAAGTCACTGGCACTGATTGGCCCGCCCTTGGACCTGCGCTCGCGGGAGACGGCCCGCCGTGTGGGGGCACGCCGCATCGTGGTGCGGTTCGAATTCGACTTTCGCCAAGAGGGTAGGCCGGTGTATTACGGAGATCAGACTGCAATGTTCGTGAAAGACGACCCAGGCTAGCCACGCGCTCACAATTCGCGACATGGCTCGGGGCCGTCCTCCTACACACAGGATCTTCCGTTCTAGGAGAACGCCCGATGGCATCAGAGCCCTCGATCACCACCCTCGACGCCCACCGCTGGTTCCGGGCACTGCAGCTCGACGAACTCCCGGAAGGTCGGGTCAAGCCCGTTACCTGCGGCCATCAGACGGTCTGCATGACCCACTTCGAGGGTGCGTATCACGCTCTCGACAATGCCTGTCCCCATCAGGGCGGTCCGCTGGGGGAAGGCTCAATCGAGAAGGGATGGCTGCGGTGCCCATGGCACGGTTGGGATTTCCACCCCGCCACGGGGTTGCCGCCGGGAGGTTTCGCCGACGGCGTCGCCACTTTCCCGGTGGAGGTCCGGGACGACGGCATCTACGTCGGTTTCCCGCCCGAGGCACCACACGTGCGGACCGTGAGCGATGTGATGGCCGAGACCATGGTCCGCTGGGGGGTCCGGACCGTCTGGGGCATGGTGGGGCACTCCAATCTCGGGTTCGCCGACGCGCTGCGCCGTCAGGCCCAGGCTGGCAACCTTCGCTATTTCGGGATCCGCCATGAAGGCGCGGCGTCCTTTGCAGCATCGGCATACGGGAAGTTGACGGGCCGGCCAGCGGCCTGCTTCGCCATCGCCGGACCCGGTGCGACGAACTTGCTCACGGGGCTGTGGGACGCCAACGTGGACCGCTCACCGGTGCTGGCGGTAACCGGCCAGGTGGACACGCAGGTTCTCGGACCCGGCGCGTTTCAGGAAGTTGATCTGCAGGCCGCCTTCGGCAAAGTGGCGCAGTGGGCTCAGCCGGTGCTGCACTCGAGCAAGCACGCGGAACTCGTTACCCTCGCCGTGAAGAGCGCCATCCTGAACCGCGGTGTCTCCCACTTGATCTTCCCCAACGAGGTCCAGACCCTGCCAGCGGCGGACGGCGCAATGCCGGGACGCCCGGACGGACGGATTTCACGCCGGGAGATCGCACCACCCGAGCCGGCAGTCGACGCGGCCGCGACCATGCTCCGCGACTCCCAACGACCCGTCATCATCGTGGGGCACGGAGCCCGTTTCCACATGCCGGCCGTCATCGCGCTGGCAGAATCGCTGAATGCGCCGGTGCTCACCACGTTCAAGGGAAAAGGACTGATCTCCGATCGGCATCCACTCGCGGGAGGCGTCTTGGGCCGCAGCGGGACCCCCATCGCGTCGTGGTTCATGAACGAATCCGACTGTCTCCTCGTGCTCGGCGCCAGCTTCAGCAATCACACGGGGATCACACCCAAGAAACCGACCATCCAAGTGGACTTCGATGCCATGATGCTCGGGAAGTTCCATTCGGTGGACGTACCCGTGTGGGGAGAGATCGGCGTCACGGTGGGTCGCCTCAGCGAGCACCTGCGGAACCCGACCACCACCGATCAGCGACCCGAGGTCGCCGAGCGCTGGGCGATTTGGCGCCGCGAAAAGGAGCGCCGGCTCGGCGAGAATCGTGGTCAGGGCGTCAACTCCGCCTCGATCTTCGCCGCCATGACGCGCTGCGTGCCCGACGACGCAATCATTGCCGTAGACGTGGGAAACAACACGTACTCGTTCGGCCGCTACTTCGAGTGCACCCGACAAGCGGTTCTCATGTCGGGCTACCTCGGGTCCATCGGCTTCGGCTACCCCGCAGCCCTCGGCGCCTGGGCGGCGACCCAGGAAGACGACCCGCGATTTCGCGACCGTCCCGTGGTCGCGGTGACCGGCGACGGCGGATTCGGCCAGTACATGGGAGAGATCACCACCGCGGTGAAGTACGGCATGAACATCACCCACGTGCTCCTGAACAATCACGAGCTTGGCAAGATTTCCAAGGAGCAGCGGGCTGGCCGGTGGGACGTATGGGAAACCGGGCTCCACAATCCCAACTTCGCGGAGTACGCGGAGCTGTGCGGGGCCCTGGGGATCCGGGTAACCGATGTATCACAGCTTGATGAGGCGTTGGGCCGCGGGCTGGAGCATCGCGGGCCGAGTCTCATCGAAGTGATAGCCGACTCTCAACTGATCTGACCGACATGTCGATACCAAACTGGCAGCGCCTTGGGGCTCACGCACCCGACGCTCTCGTGTCCGAGCGATTGCAGTTACACTGGGCGGCGCAGATCGTCGGGGCGATCCCTTACAGCTACCTGCCCCCAGCGCCGGACGACAGTCACAACAGTCTCACTTGGTCCACAAGAGACGCGGCGATGGTGACACAATCAATCGGGAAGGACCGGCACCTGCGGATCGCGCTCAGCGTGGCTGATCTGGGACTCATGATCCAGGACGGCGAGGGGAAATTACTCGCAGCGCTCCCGCTCCACGGACGCAGGATGGAGGACGGGATCTCATGGCTGGCAGAGACGGTAGCTTGCCATGTCGATGTCGCTCCCGTCGTTCCCCTGCACCGCCGCAACCTCCACCTCCCCACGCACCCAGTCGCCTCGGGTAAGACGTTCGACGCCGGCGATCTCAGCGGCCTCTCGGAGCTGGCCCGATGGTACGGGAACGCCCTTTCCGCGTTGTCCACGATTCGCACTCGGGAGCGGCGGGCAACGCCGGCTCGGATCTGGCCCCACCACTTCGATATTGCCGCGCTGATCGTCCTCGATGCCGCCGGGGGGAGCCAGGAGAGCCGGACCGTCGGACTGGGGATGGTTCCAGGCGACGCCGACTATGCGGAACCCTACTTCTACGTCACGCCCTATCCGCGGCCGGTGGTCGAGAAGTTCCCTGAACTGTCGGGCGGCGGTACCTGGCACACCGAGGGATGGTTCGGTGCCGTGCTTCTGGGCAGTCGGATCGTCGCCGAAGCCGGGCAAGCAGCTCAAGCGACACAGGTCGAGAGGTTTCTCGACACGGCGATCGCCGCGGCGCTGAGCTTGCTCTGAGACCGCCGGCAGGCGCCACCACAAGCGTCGCTCATGAGGACTTGGCCATGATATGGGATCGCTGGGATGACGCGATGGACGACATCCGGGACGAGCGGTACGAGCTGAACCGCGAGATCCAGGAACTCGAAGGACGACTGCGCGAACTGGGCGTGTCCGTCCCTCCGGACGACGGTGCGCTGCCGGCGTCACCTGACTCGGATGACGCTACCTCCTGGGCCGATCGCGCGTACAGTGAGGGGTACGGCGAACTCCTGTCTCGACGCGCTCGGTTGGCCAAACTGCGGCGAGCGCTGAAGCATCACGAAGAGAAGGGACCCTCGCACCCACACGAGGACGACTGACTGCAAGCGTCCCCGAGCGGTCTCCGGCGAACACACCGCGAGATGGGACCGTGGCCGGGTAAGGTCAACGACTCCCAAGCAACGGTGGAGTTTCCCTCACGTGATTCCACCTCGATCGTCGACGTCGGGCGAGCCAAACGATCCGGGATGGGCACTACCCCGCGGCGTTCAATGCGTCCGCCATCAGATCGATATCCGTTTCCGTGTTGTACACCGCCGGTGAAACCCGCACCCGGTCGTTCCCAACTGTCACCACAACGTTCGCCGCTCGCAGCTGCTTCTCGAGGCTCGAGGTGTTCGCGGTCCTGAAGGTGATGATGGGAGACCGATCGACGTGGGGGGAGATGCACGTAAAGCGGTCGGGATGGAGTTGTTCCTTGAGCCGCTCGTTGAGGTGTACCGAGTGCGCGAGCGCTGCCTCGACGCCGATGCGCTGGATGAATTTCATGCCCTCGTACACCCCGCAATACCCCAAATAGCTCACGTGCCCCGGCTGATAGCGCCGGGCATCGACCCGGGGGTCGTAGACGAAATCCTCGTGTGCCGGATCGGGATGGTCGACCCATGGTCGATAATTGTAGTCCACGTGTCCAGGGAAGAGTCGGTCGGGGAGTGCCGTTCCCTGGAGCTCCTGCCGAACGTACAGGAAGCCTGCGCCGTGCACGCCGAAGAGCCACTTGTACCCGTTCGACGCCGCGAAATCGATCCCCAAGTCCCGCACATTGAACGGCACGATCCCGGTCGCCTGGATGACGTCCGCGTAGACCAATGCCCCCTGCGCGTGCGCGATCGCTGCCAGCTCTCGGATGGGCTCGATTCTACCGGTGACGTTTGACACCAGCGTAACGGCCACCAGGGCGGTCTGATCGTCGATCGCCGCTTCCATGGAGTCGATTGAGACGCTCCAATCTCGTCCCCTGACGATGCGCACGTCTGTCCCGGCCCGCTTGAGCCCAATCAGATTGTGTAGCGAGCCAGAAAAATGCATGTCGTTGGTCACAATGTTCCGGCGGTGACGCTTGGGCTCGAGTCCGTCGATCACGGTCTGCTCGCCGGCCTTGGTGCAGTGGACCAGCGCGATCTCGGATTCCCGGGCGCCGATGAGCCTTCCAAACTCGGCCCGAATGTTCGACAGCATCTCCCCAACGTAATCCTCTCGTCCCTCGCCGGGCCCGAGGCGTTGGAACTCCATGTAGCGCTCGAGCCCAGTCTGAGCAAATCTGCCGAGGGGCGTACCGCCGGCCGCGTTGACGAACGTCTCGTGTGTGAGCCGTGGAAAAGCACCCCGAACCTGGTCCTGCACCGGTACGGTGGGATGCGGGCGCGCTGCCAGGATCGCTGGAGCCCCCAAAGCACCACCGATTCCTGCGGCGACAAAATCGCGACGATCCACTTGGTCCTCCCGACTCGATGAAAGGCCTTGCGTCCAGATGACGTGTCTCAAGATGTCAGATCCCCTTCGGGATCGCGAGGTCCGAAGACGGTGAGGGACTCGGGCAGCTGATCGCGCACTTCCTTCTTGCGTTCGATCGGAGCGCAGCCGCATCTTGTTACGAGACCCGACCTGCAATCGGAAGATTGTCATTGCGTCAACGAGGCGCTGCGCCCGAAGTCACTACACGGAATGGAGATGCAGATTCGTGGTACAGATCGATCTGACAACGGACGAGATCGAGGTCCTGCGAGACGTATTACAGAGCTATCTCTCCGATCTACGAATGGAAATCGCAGATACCGACCGGATGGACTTTCGAGAGATGCTGAAGGAGCGAAAGCGCATCCTCGTCAAGGTCCTCGACGCTCTGCCGACCACCACTGAGTCTCCGCAGTAACCGCCGCCGATCTGCGGATCGAGGACGCGCTTGGGAGTGCTGCGCCGCGCATGGTGAGGCTTGGCGGATATGTATACGCAACACGTCGTGACGAGGCAAAGGCGGCGCGATTCCTGTCTCGCAATCCTCCGCCCAACGCGAGACCCGAGCGCCCATAGCATGCCTCTTGATCCGCGCGAGGAGATTCCATGTTCACCCTAGCGCTGTTTCTTCACGTGCTGGGCGCGACAGTATGGACCGGGGGTCATCTTGTCCTATCTCTGACCGTGTTGCCTCGGGCACTGCGCCGCCGGAACCCGGACCTCCTCCGTGAATTCGAGGCGAGGTTTGAGCGAATCGGGATTCCAGCACTCGCTATTCAGATCGTCACCGGAATTTGGCTGGCCTCCCGTCTGGTGCCGCAGGTTTCCGACTGGTTTTCCTTGGCGACCGTTTCAGCCACGAATGTCGCCGTCAAGCTGCTCCTGCTCTTGCTCACCGTGGCATTGGCGTTGCACGCGCGACTCCGCCTCATTCCCAATCTGAACGAACGCACACTGCCCGTGCTCGCGGCGCACGTGATTGCCGTAACACTCTTAGCGGTGCTGTTCGTTTTGGTTGGTGTGGGCTTTCGAACTGGTGGGATCTTCCCAGCACCCTGAATGAGCGCCGCCAGTCCGACCGCGGCCCCGATTCTCGAAATCATCGTGTCGGCGCGGCTCTCTCCCGACGCCCTGTAGCCGCTAACGTCCCCGACTCGCACAGCCGCCGCCGGCAGGAGAGGAAACCATGAACAAAGTCAAAGTCGCGGATTGGCAGGACCTAGAAGACCGGAAGCCGACATATGCCCTAGTTGCCGGCGTCGATCTGGTTCTGATCAGATATGGCGACGAAGTCTCGGTACTGTACGGGCGTTGCCTGCATCGCGGTGCGCTCCTCGCAGACGGCTACGTGCAGGGGCGCAATCTCATCTGCGGTGTGCATCAATGGGATTACCGCTATGACACGGGGATCAGCGAATACAACAACGCGGAGCGCTTGCACAAATTCAATTGCTGGCGGGAGGACGGGGCGCTCTGGGTGGATGAGGACGAGGTACAGACCTGGGAGCGCGTGAACCCGCAGCCCTATGACCGCGAGGCCTATCAGGGCAACTACCAGGATGTTCACGGGACACCGGAAGAACCGCACACGAAGCTGATTCACCAGCTCGCCCGCGAAGGACTGAAGCACGGAGGGCACGGTCCCGTCTCCGCCATGGGCGTGCCCGCCCCGCAGCTTCCGCGATGGGATGACATTCAGATCGTCACGGCGCAACTGGCGACCGTCCCGCAGCTGGACGATATCCCGGTGGGGACCGAGCTACTGTTGGGACGAAACGCGAAGAAACCCCTCCACATGGACATTCCCATATTCGTGTCCGACATGAGCTTCGGTGCGCTGTCCGAGGAAGCCAAGGTCGCCCTGGCAAGGGGAGCAGAGAGCGCAGGAACCGGCATCTGCTCGGGCGAGGGAGGAATGTTGCCCGAGGAGCAGGAATCCAACAGCCGCTACCTGTACGAGTTGGCTTCTGCTCGCTTTGGATTCTCCTGGGACAAAGTCACCAAGGTGCAGGCGTTCCACTTCAAGGGCGGGCAGGGCGCCAAGACGGGAACAGGCGGACACCTTCCGGGAGCCAAGGTCAAGGGAAAGATCGCGGAGGTCCGTGGGCTCCAGGAGGGACGACCTGCCGTCTCACCATCGCGTTTCCCCGAATGGACCTCGCCCAGTGACTTTCGCGAATTCGCCACCGAAGTCAGGGAGCGCACCGACGGAATCCCGGTCGGCTTCAAATTGTCGGCGCAACATGTCGAGCGTGATATCGACGGGGCCCTGGATGTTGGCGTGGATTACATCATCCTCGACGGGCGTGGAGGTGGGACGGGAGCTGCGCCAATCGTTTTCAAGGACAACATCTCGGTGCCGACGATTCCGGCCCTCGCGAGGGCTCGGCGACACCTCGACCGGTGTGAGGCGTCAACCGTAACGCTAATCATCACCGGTGGGCTGCGAACTCCGGGTGATTTCGCTAAGGCGCTTGCTCTGGGTGCGGACGGGATCGCCGTCTCGAACGCCGCAATCCAGGCCATCGGCTGCCTGGCCATGCGCGCATGCCACACGAACAACTGTCCGGTGGGCATTGCCACCCAAAAACCCCATCTCCGCGCCCGGCTCCCGGTGCAGGCGGCGGCCGAGCGGTTGGCGAGATTTCTCAAGTCGGCGGTGGACTTGATGTGCGTGCTGGCTCGCGCGTGCGGACACACCCACCTCGATCAGTTCACCATGGACGATCTCACCACCTGGGATCGTGAGATGGCACATCTCGCAGGGGTCGCATACGGCGGCGTGCGGGTGGATAGAACGAGGTGATGTCCGTGTGAGGCGGCGGGCGCTTCATCATTTCTTCACGCTCGCTTGCGACTCTGTTATAGCACCGCAGCCATCGTTTGAGCCCATGGATCCCGGCCCATTCATCGCGCTCGCGTTTGCCTCGCCAGCCATCATCGCGGCGGTGGGTGCTGTATGGCTAGGAGCGAGAGCGCTCCGCATCTGGAGTCAGCGACGCGGCCGCACCTACGAGGCCATCGATCAGCTGCGGGAAGAGATGGCCGAACTCCAGGAGCGCCTGGATTTCCACGAACGGCTTCTGCAACGTCGCAGTGATGCGGCGAGGTTGGAAGACAGGTAAGGGTTCGTGCTCGGTGAGGTTGCTATCCGATGCCGAGCAGATCGGGCAGTTCTCTCAAGCTCCGGATCGCGGGGACCTCATCGTCGGTCGGCCCATCACGCTGTAGGAGCACGACACCAAGACCGGCGTTGTGTCCACCCTCGACGTCGTCCACAGGGCTATCGCCGACGTGCAGGACCCGGTGCGGAGCGACGTCCAGGCGGCGACACGCTTCGAGGAAGATGGCCGGATCCGGCTTCACGGCACCCACCTCGGCGGAAGCGAGCACATGATGGAATGCGTGGCGCAGACCGAGCTCCGTACAAAAATGCCCGAGACCGCACTGCCAGTTCGAGACGACCGCCGTAGGGAACCCTGCCTGTCTCACTAAACGGAGAACATCGGGGACTTCCGGGAAGACAGCGAGGCTGGCCGGCCCGAGGACGTTCCACACGTTGTCGGCGTGATCTGCCGCCACGGCGTCTGGCACCCGGATACTCAGTCGCCGGAACACCCGTACGGCGAGTCTGCGGAAGTACCGCCGCCTCTCTTCTAGAGATTGGTTCGGATTGTACTCGAGCCCATGGGGTTCGAAGACGTCGTAGAGTACTTGATGCTCCCACGGATCCGACTCGAGGCCCTGCTCACGCAGGTACTCCATCAACATCGCGCCGCGCCCTCCACTCGTCCGGTGGTAGACGAGGGTGTTGTAGAAGTCGAAGCTCACGGCGTCGACCGGCCGTCCTGCTCGATGGCCTCCCTCGAGCTGTTGCGTCACGCGAGCACTTCGTGCGGTGGGGCGCTTTCCCTATCTCAGCTTCCGTAGCTGCTGCACTGGGGCTCACCGGCTCCGGCGGATTCGATCAGCTCGACGATTTCTCTGAGCGTCTCCTGGCCCCGGTCGGTATCGTACCAAGCATACTTCTGATCGAAGAGCTCCTCCTCGTCGAGCTTCGGCTCGTTCTCGAGAAACCAAGCCTGGAGCCTCGCCGGCCGCTCCACCCAACAACCCATTTCCTCGAAGTCGGCGTCGAGGAGAAGGAGCGTCGGGGTTGCCGCGCGCCCGTCCGGGGTACGGTGTGACTCCATGATCCGGCGGCCGGCCTCAGAGTCGACGATTCGCATGTCGAGGTTGCCGGCAACATCCACCAGCTTCGCGATATAGGGAATCGTGTTGGCCGAATCCCCACACCAGTCCTCTGCGACCACCAACAGGCGCCATCGGCCCGGTATGGAGGTGACACGTACCCGCAACGCATCCGACACCTGCGCATTCGCATAGTGCTCCCTCCAGGCCTGCTTCCGACGTGTGGCGGCGTCCCGGAACTCCACGTACGTCTTTCCCCGGTTGTAGAGTGCTTCAAGATCGGACAGCATGACCCCGCTCGAGTTTGCAATCGTCTCAACGCTAGGACATCCTGCTACCGACCCCGACAGGAGGAACAACGATGCGGTTACGAATGTCAGCATATGTCCTCCTACCGACCCTGGCTCGATCGTCCCCGGCAAACCGACTGGCCGCGGCCGCAGGACGCCGGTTAGCCACTGCGACATTCAACGATGGGGTGTCGTGACGATTTGCGAAAGTGTACGAGTGCCGCCCGCATTCCCCGGCAGGGTACGTCTCGCTACCTTCCCCGAGGCCTCGACCCAAACGGAGGGAGACGCCATGGCGACGCCGGCGTCGTTCGATATCTCGACTGGTGCCGATCTGCAGGAAGTGGACAATGCTGTGAATCAAGCACGGAAGGAAGTGGCTCAGCGCTACGACTTCAAGGGATCGCACTGCATACTCGATTTCGACAAGCGTGAGGTGATGATCCATCTTGAGGCCGACGATGACTTCCGAATCAAGGCCCTGTGGGACGTCTTGCAAACGAAATTGATACGGCGGAAGGTGCCACTCAAGAACGTGCAGGTGCACGACCCCAAGCCAGCAGCCGGCGGCCGCGTGAGACAACAGATCGCGCTCCAACAAAGTCTCCCGGCCGACACGACGCGGGCCATCGTAAAGGACATCAAGGGACTGGGTCTGAAGAAGGTTCAGGCTGCCATCCAGGGCGAAGAAGTGCGAGTGTCGTCCCCGTCGAGAGACGCGCTGCAGGAAGTCATCGCGTTTCTGCGATCCAAAGACTACGGCGTCGAGCTGCGATTCGGGAATTATCGGAGTTAGGGCGCTGATCGCGTCCCCGGGGCTGCTCCGCGGCACGGCCGCTCGGTGAGTGACGGCGTTCGCGGCGCTAGAAGCTCACCCTCCACGAGACCACGAGATTACGCTTCGGTTCGGGCCTGAAAAACCCCACGTTTGGCGCCTCCGCATACAGGGTGTTGGTGAGATTCTCCAAGCCGATGGCAACATGCTGCCCACCGATCAGTCGAACCCCACCGCGGAGCGCATGAACCGTGAATGCAGGAACGAACGCGCCAACGGGGCTCGAGCCCTCTGGGATGTCTCGACGTCCGCTATACCGCGCGCTGTACTCTGCCCAGATTCGATCGCGCGGATCGGTGTAGCGCAGCCGGACGCCCACTTTGTCAGCGTAGGTATCGAGGACCGGATCGTCGGGGTCCGAGACGTTCTTGGCATCCAGGCGGGTGTAGCTTCCTTCCAACGATATCCCATACCCGAAATCCACCCCCGCCGAGAGCTCGACACCGCTGTAGCGCAGCTCGTCCACGTTCACGTTCTGGAACTCGGCCACGCCATCGACGGAGTCACCCGTGGCCTCGATTCGGATCCCGTCCCGGATCGTGTTTCGGAAAAGGAATCCTTCGAAGTACAGCACCCGTGAACGAAATCGAGCACCCACTTCGAGGTTGAGGCTCGTCTCGGCATCGAGATCTGGATTGCGGGTCCAGAATCCACGGCCTTCCGGTGACGGCCCGCTGAAAAAGCGCTCCACGAGATTGGGTGAGCGGAATCCCCGGCCTACGGAAGCGACGAGGTTGAGGTTGTCCGTCGCCCGGACGAGAACGTTCCCTGCGCCGACAACGGTACGATCGGTGGCGTCGACGGCCGGTTCGGTGACCTTGGGCGTGTTGTTCGTCTCGGCATGGACGTCCTGGTATCGCAGACCCAGGGTGACCGCAATACGGTCGACCACACTCACCTCGCCCTGCATGAACAGTCCCATGCTCCGCAGCGTCGCATTGGGCACCCGCGGCACGTCGCGAGTCCGTATCTGTGGAGGACCAAAACCAGTCAACGTCGTCGTGCTCGAATCCGTGTTTGTGGAGCGGTCGCGGAACAAGTCCACGCCATACGTGATCGCGTGTAAGCCGCCGATCATCTTGTTGGCTTCCACGCGGAAGCCGTAGCTATCGAGATCGGTGACGTTGATCGTCTCTACGCCGACACCCGCGCCTGGCGGATTCGGCAGAGGCGAATCGACGTTAGTGAGGAACTCACGCCCCGTGCTCTGACCGTAGGCGACCACGTCCACCCGGTCGGCCACCGGCGCCCGCACCATGGTTCCGCGATAGCCGGCTGAGATCTTGTTGAAATCCTGACGCGGAAAGAGCAGCTGGACGGTGGCCAGCTCTCCCAGCGCGGAGGGATCGACGAATCCGAACCCGGCGTCGGTAGCGCGGTACCGCTGGTACCTGATAAAGACGTCGTTGCCCTCTGACAGCCGATATCCGATGTGCGAGCTCAGACTATAGTCGTCCACACCGGTGTCATTCACCGGCATGTCACCACCCAGCTCGACGTCCCCAAAGCGCCCACCTGGCGCCTCATATCCACCTGCATGGCGGTAGCTACCCCCCGCGCGAACGGCCAGCCGCCCGACATGACCCGACACGCTTCCCTGGACCCGACTCTGCCGGTCCACCGTGCTGAAGCGGTACCCAGCGGATCCCGAGATGCGGCCGCCTCCGGGACCATACTCCGGCGTTCGTGTGACGACGTTGAGTACGCCGCCGATGGCGTCGGAGCCGTACAGCACGGAAGACGCGCCTCGCACGACTTCTATTCGCTCGATGCCGGTGACGTCCACGAGCGCCGGCAGCTCGCCGGAGTCCTGACGGCGTCTGGAGTTGTTGAGTCGCAGGCCATCCTCGAGCAAAAGGATGCGCTGCCCCTGGAGTCCACGAATCAGGGGCCGTCGCTGATTGGCCCCAACACCCTCCACATCGAGCCCCTTGATCTCCCGAAACACGTCGACAATACCGTTCACCCCACGAACCCGGAGCGCGTGTCTATCGAGTACCGTGACCGGGGTGGCGGTGCGAAACACCGATAGATCCTCCCTCGTCGCGGTCACATTGATGGCACTCAGTTGGTGCGCCACCCGGGTACCTGCCTGCCCAAGATCCGCCGCAGCCGCGGCACTCACTTCGATTCGGCGCGCGATACGGTCCGGGGCAACCACCTCATCTGCGCTCACCACCCGTCCAATCCGAACCCTCGCGCCGTCTTCCCGCGCGGCCTGCCGTACGAGCCAGCGGTAGGGCTCGCCGTCCGTCGCCATCCCGAACGGCACAACCACCACGACCCGCGCCTGCCGCCGCAGCTCTTGCAGGGACGCCGTCCACCTCCCGGTTGTGTCGCGCGGGTCCACGGCAACTTCGGCCACGGGACCGGCAGGCCATCCCACGTGCGCCAGTACCCGGACCATCCAGGCTCTCGACACCGGCTCGTCGGCATTCGAACCGATCAGTAGCGCGGTTTGCCCGGTCGCTTCGGGAACCGCTGGGCCGAGAAGCCCGACAAGGAAAGCAATCACTCCCACAACGCGTCGGTACGACTCGTTCATTAGATGATATGCATCGCTTTGGGCGTGAGGTTTCGAGTCCTGATCCCTATCGGGTCAAAACGTAGCGTTCAACATGATGTAGGTCCACACCATGTTTTCGCTCAGTCTTCCTATTTGCGAGAAGCCGTCCGCTTGAAAGATGTACGCTAGGCCCGCGCTTGCTTGGAGATTCGTCGAATAGCGGTGAACGAAGGTTAGATCGATTTCCTCTCCGAGATGTTTCGTCGTCAGAGTGCCGCGCCTGGCCGTGCGAAAGGAGTGAATATCTAGATTGGCCGTGAAGTCATCCCTCGGCCGGATGGATCCCTTCACCGCGACATCCTGTAGCCCCAATCCAGCGGTGTGGGCGGGAATGTTGAGGAAGAGATCGGCGAAGCCGTAGAACTTGTGGTTGGTTGCAAAAAGGGTGTCGAACACCTTGATCTCGCCATCCGCGGGATCATTGTCGCCCGACAGATAATCATACCAAAACGTCACGCTTCCAAGGCCGTTCGCCACTGCCGTGCCGATCCGTGCACCTAGCATGAAAGCGGTCACGTCTTGACCGCTCCTGGTGCCAACCTGGAGCGACCCCTCCACCCGGTAACGGATGCTCGACCGCGCACCGTGAACGCGGACCCCCAGCGTACCTTGATCGGTTTCGGGAACACCTTCGGTCTTGTTGTACACAACATACGGCTCGACGGCCCCTGAGCCGGTACCGATGACACCGTAGGCGCCGACGAGCACCGCATCTCGGTCGTGGGTGGGCGCCGTCTCCTGTTGGAGGCGGTACCCGAACAGGTTGACGGCCGCGTTTCCGGCGCCGGCCACTACCCGGGCCCCGTCGAACGACCGCCCTTGCTGTGTCCAGCCCACCGCACCGACCAACCGCTGGCCTCCGAGGTTCAGCTCTTCCCTGCCCACGCGAAGACGCAGGGCTTGCTTGGTGGGCGCTTCGATCTCGATGTACCCTTGATGGAGGTCCAAGTTGTCCGCAGAAAAGTCGGTGAGCGTGTTCTCTTCTTCTCCAAACAGTCTGACGTCCTGGACCTGGATGAAGACACGTACCTGGCGATCCAGTACGGCGGTGAGGTTCGCCCGGACCCGCATCGACGTGAAGGCGTCACGGGTTCCACCGGTCGCCGGATCCCTGTACTCGTATCGCGGCCGGATCTGACCGCCAAAGGTGATATCCTGTGCGCTCGCGGGTGTGGTCCACACTGCGACGAGTCCCAGGATAGTGGTCCAGTGAAGCCTTCTCATGGTAGTGCTCCGCTCTCCGGTGGTACTTAGCAGCCTGCCTCTCGCCATGTGGGAACTGCTCAAGAACGAAAGAGGGGAGCGTGACGGTCGCCGAGGTAAGGGAATACGCTCGATTCCACCTTGCTCTTCAGCGCACCTCTGCTTTCACTCCCCCCTTCCGTTGATCGTCAATAGATGTCGTTGGCGGTATTGTACACGTTGAACTTGCCCGTCGGCGTGAAGACCCACCCGCCGCGTAGCCGTTTTATCTCGGTCAACGTCCGATCGTCGTAGACGACGATCTCACCCTCCCGGTCCCACACGGATACCCAGACCTCCGTGCCCGCCTTGTTGTACTCGAAATGCACGGCAGCTCCCCGGTCGCCCACTGACCAGCAGCGGTAGAGCTTCCCTTGAGCCTTCGAGTAGACGCAGGCCTGGCGGGCCCCCGCGGGGTCGTTGTTGAGGGGCATATCCGTCCACACCCACGGGGAGTTGGGATGGGTCTTGAGGAAGAGGCTGCCAGTGCCTTCCAGCGGTATCTCCCGGACCACCTTCCACGCATGCTCGGGGTGGTTCACCGGATCCGCCCCGTACACCGCGAGGAGGCCTTGGCCGATGTGCACGGTCGCGTTGACCCAGCCGTACTCGGGGTCCTCCCAGTTGGCACCGCGCCCGGGGTGGGGACGAACCCCAACGTCCATGATGGTCACCAGCTTCTGCTCCTGGACGTCCACCACCGCCATCTTGTCTTGCATGTTGGCGGACACGATGAAGTACCGACCCGTGTGATCCCACCCTCCGTCGTGGAGGAAACGCTCAGCGGCGATCCGTGACACCATAGGGAACCCGTCCTTGGAGTAGTCGACGATTCCCACGTGCCCCGACTCTTTGAGGGCCAGGACCCATACCGGATCGAAGTGTGACGCCACAATGGAAGCCACCCTGACTTCCTCCAGCGGCTCGTTGGTGTCCACGGTGTTGCCTTCTACGCTGGTCACCGATAGCGGCTCCAGCGTCAGGCCGTCGAACACGACGTACTGTGGTGGCCAGTAGCAGCCTTCGATGAGGTAACGGTCCAGGTACTGATCGCCCCTACCACGGTACTTGCTGCCGTCGACGCTCCGGGCATCGATACAACCCTGCACCTGGGCCACGAGCGTCGGCTCCGCAGGCCACAAATCGATGAGAGAGACTCTGCCGTCCCGACCGACGGCGTAGAAGTAGCGTCCTGTCGACGAAGACCTGAGAATGTGCACGGCGAAACCGGTCTCGATGATGCTCACCATCTCGTAGGTGTCACCATCTACGATGGCCACCTGCCCGGCGTCCCGAAGGATCACGCCAAAGTAATTCTGCCAGTCGCGGTCCGTGCGGGGCCACGTCGGCCGATCGATCACGGGCACCAGGAGATCCCAGCTTTCCCTGATCTCCGCCAACGGCCTCCGCGGCGGATCCGGCGGCGGCAGCTGAACGTACCGCGCCATGATGTCGATTTCCTCGTCGTCCAGGATCTCGTTCCGGCCCCACGCGGGCATCCCCCCTGCCGTACCATTGGTGAGAATGATGCGGAGGGCTGCCGTACCGATCTGCGTGGTCCGCACCGGCTGGATGTTGGGGCCCGTGGCCCCTGCCCTCAGCGTTCCGTGGCATCCCGCGCAGCGGTCGAAGAAGATCTGTCGCCCACGGGCGAACTGCTCATCCGTGAGCTCGACAGGACCCTCCTCTCCTGCCATGGTAGCCGCCTGACCCACGCTCGCCGCGCGGATGTAAGCCAGGATATTGCCGATGTCCATGTCGGTGACGTTCGGCGGCGCCATGGGGACGTTGTTCCACTCGGCAAATAGGGCTCGCCCAATAGAGTCGTTCTGGGCCATTCCCAGGGGATCCTTGATCCACCTCACCAACCAGTCCCGTTCCCGCCGCTGGTGAATGTCCTTCAAGTCGGGACCGACTCGGGGCCCTTCTCCGATGGAGTGACAGGCAAAGCACTTCTCCTCGAAGATCTTTCGACCGGCCGCGATTGCCGTCGTGTCCTGACGAGTTGTTGCGTTTTCCGTCGCGAGGGCCGGCCGATCTCCACCCCACCCCCCAGTCAACAAGAAAGCAGCTATCGGCGCGACGCCGAAAACACCGACAGAGACCGAAGCGAGCCTGCTCATGTCATGCCTCCTGAAAACGAGATTCCAATAGTCGTATGCCGTGAACTGACCTGAACGCCATTCTGCGTTAGCCGATACAAACCCCAACTGTTGCGGGGAATTGAAGCTGAACCAAACATGAACGATTCTTCATAATGCATCCACCCGCCGTGATGCACCGGCGGGCGGGCCATTGAGCCGTCGTTCCGGGAGCTGCTCGCGGGCCGGCAACAAACGTTGCGGCCCTCGTAAGCAGCGCAGGTTGGGGCGACGCAAGAGCAAGGGTCCGAGCGGCACGCGTCGACAGTCGATCCCCCCGCCCCCCCGGTAGCACCCGCCGGCTCTATTCCACCACCCGGACCGGGGTCGCGCTATTGAAGTTCGTGCCGTCGCCGAGTTGCCCGGAGAGGTTCAAGCCCCAACAGTAGACGTCGCCGTCAGTGGTGACCGCGCACGTGTGTGCCCTCCCCGTCGATACCGACCCGAAGGCGAGGGCCCCAGACACCAACACGGGCGTGCCGGATCCAAGTCCGGTGCCGTTACCCAGCTGGAAGGCATCGTTGTCCCCCCAGCAATACCCATCGTCGCCCGTGAAGCTGATACCGCAGGCGTACTCCACGCCGGCATCGATAGAGGAAAACCCCAAGCCACCACCCACCGGCACCGGAACGTCGCTGCCAACGCCGGTACCGTTTCCAAGCTCACCCAGGCTGTTGATCCCCCAGCACAATCCCTCTCCCGTCTGGTCCACGCTGCAGGTGAACGCCGTTCCGGCGTCAATGGAGGCGAGCGGCGAAGCGCTCGCGACGAACACGGGAAGTCCGCCCCCCAAAGCGGGGCCGTCGCCCAATTCGCCAGCCGTGTCGTCGCCCCAGCACTGTGCGGTTCCCGCTACGGCGTCCACCGAGCACGAATGAAAGTCTCCGGCGCTCACCGCAGTCGCTTGGACACCTGCGACCTGTAGCGGGGCGTTGGTGGGATTGGTCGTGCCGTCACCAAGCTGACCGAACGAGTTGAGTCCCCAACAGTAGACATCACCGGTCATGCTCTCGACCCCGCATGTGTGGCCCGCACCACCATCCACCTGGTCCCACGTGCGCCCACCGGCGACGACGACGGGCGCACTGGCCAAGTTGTTCGAGTTGTCACCAAGCTGCCCATTCGCATTCGCTCCCCAGCAGAATACATCTCCGGTGGTGGTGGTGCCGCACGTGTGGAAGGAACCGGCAGACACCCAAGCGAACTCATGCCCGCCGCTCACGAGCACTGGGATGCTGCTGGGGTTGTTGGATGCGTCGCCCAGCTGGCCGTCGGCGTTGTCGCCCCAGCAGTAGACGTCACCATCCGACGTCAAGCCGCAGGTGTGACCCTCACCGGCACTCACCAACACATAGGTCCGGAGGGCGATGGTGAGCGTAGCATTGCCGGGTACGCCGCGTGCCGCCGCGGTGACGCTGTAGCCAAACCCAACGTATCCACCATGGCAATACTCGGGTTAGCCGACACCCACAGAAAGGCCACGCCAGTGATCGGGTTGGCGTTAGCATCGCGTGCTTCGGCCGCGAACTGCTGCGTTGCTCCTACGGTCGCGAGGGATGCGCTGCCGGGCGTCACCACGACCTCGTCGACCTCTTGGGCCACGACGACCGACGCCGATCCCGAGACATTCCCGATGGATGCCGTTATATCTGCGGTG
>JBDHDH010000010.1:0-58689 GCA_039591615.1 Gemmatimonadota bacterium
GGGTTTTGCGGGCCAGGCCTTTCGATTCCTGCTCGACGCCCCGGTGCTCGTGTTCAGGGGTCGCACCGAGCCGCTGGTGGGCGGAGCCTACGTGGCGCGCGACACCCTGTTCGTCCCCCTCCAGTGGCTCACGGTGTACGTGCCGCGAGTGTTCAGTGAGGCCTACCGCTACGATCCCGTGGCGGCGCGGTTCGAGGATGCGCGGCTCACGCCGGTGATCCGTCACCGCGACGCGTCCGCTCGACCGAGATCCACTCCTGCAGCATCGCTTTCGGCCGCGGCGCGCGCGAGCGGATTCCGCCTGCCCCACAAAGTCGTGGTCGATGCGGGGCACGGGGGCAAAGACGCGGGGACCCCCGGTCGGTATCTGCCACGAGGGGTCAACGAGAAGCACGTCACGCTGGCCATCGCGCTCGACCTGCGCAAGGAGTTGGAGCGGAGGGGGGTGTCGGTGATCATGAGCCGCACCGCCGATGCGTTCGTCAGTCTCTTGGAGCGTGCCCCGCTGTGCCAGAGGGACTGCGACCTGTTCATTAGTATTCACGTGAACAGTCTCAAGCCCAGGAGTGGATATGGGCGTGTGAGGGGGTTCGAAACGTACTTCCTGGATGAGGCTCGGACCGCGGACGCCGCGCGCGTCGCGCAGATGGAGAACGAAGCGCTGCGCTATGAGATCGATGATTCCGCGACCGACGGCGACCCGTTGGCGTTCATCGTCAAGGATCTGCACACGAACGAATACCTGCGCGAGTCGGCCTTACTCGCCGATCTCGTGCAGGCAAAGGGCACCGCGGTGCATCCCGGCGGGGGGCGCCACGTGTCCCAGGCGAGGTTCACGGTACTGGGGACGGCCCGCCGCCCGGCCATCTTGATCGAGACCGGGTTTGCCACCAACCGCGGGGACGCGCAGTTCCTAGCGTCCAAGCGCGGCCAGCAGAACTTGGCCACGGCGATCGCCGATGGCGTCGTCGAGTACTTACGGCTTTACGAGAAGAAAGTCCTGGCGGGAGAAACGCAGTGAAGCTGGTCTCGCCGCTCCTCCTGGGAGCGGCGGTTAGCCTTGCCGGTTGCGCCTACTACAACGGCCTCTATAACGCCAATCGACTGGTCGATGACGCCGTGCGCGCGGAGCGCGAAGGGCGACCGAGCGAGGCGCGATCGCTCTGGGCCCAGGCGGCGATCAAGGCCGAATCGGTGGCGGTGCGGTTCCCCGAGAGTAAACATCGCGACGACGCCCTGCTCGTTCAGGGCCGTGCGCTCACGGCGATCGGCCAGTGTGTCCAGGCAGTCTCGCCGCTCCGCGTCGCAGCCGATACTAGCCCCGATCCGGACCTTCGCGCGCGCGCGCGCCTGCTCCTGGCGGCTTGCTGGGTAGAGCTAGGGGCCGCCGATTCTGTCATCGACATTCTGACGCCTGAGATTGCGAGCCCCGACCCCCTGCGACGGAACGAAGCCCGTCGATTGCGGGGTCGAGCCCTCCTGCTGAGGGGAGAGTACGAGCGCGCCATCGACGACCTCACGGGTCTCGAGACCTCGCGGAGCGATCGCGACCTCGCCATGGCCTACATCGGGCTGGGGGCGATCGATGGGGCGGCGGCACTGCTCGCACGCCACATTGGAGATCCGTTCGACGAGGCAGCGTGGCGGGCCGTGCTCGATTCGTTGTCGCAGAGACAACGGGAGGCGGCGGCTGACCTCGTGGATCAACTGGCAGCCACGGGCTCGCTCACACCTGGGCAGGAGGCGCGGCTGCTCCTCGACGACGGAGAACGGTGGTTGGCAGCGGGGGAGGACGAGATTGCCCTCCGACGGTTTCGGGCAGCTGGGAGGGCGGCTCCGGATTCCCTGGATGGAAGGATCGCGGCTGGCCGGGCAGCGGTGGTGACGGTGCGGCGCGGCGGGGATGTGCAAAAAGTCCCCGAGCTCGCGGAGGCGCTCCTGGCAGCTGTGGCTGGTGGTGCCGGCGGTGAGGTGGTGCTCTTTGCCGAGATCCTGCGTCGCGTCGCCTCGCTGGTGGGATCGGGCACGACGCGTCCCGCCGACGCCGACATGCGCCTCTTCCTCCTCGCCGAAGCCGTGCGCGACTCGCTCGAGGCCCCGGCGCTGGCCGGAGCACTGTTCCGATTCGTGCCACAAGCCTTTCCGGCCTCTCCGGTCGCGGCCAAAGGGCTCCTTGCTGCCGCCGCGCTCGATCCGGCCGCGGCGGACTCCCTGGTCGAGCTCGTGTTTCGGACCTACCCCACTTCGCCCTATGCCCGGGTCCTCCGCGGCGAGGCCCTCGCAGAATTCGCGGCTGTCGAGGATTCGCTTCGCATGGTCGCCCGAGGGGAGGCGGTCTCCGACGGGGAGCGGCCACGCCCACTGGTGCGTGCTGGGTGGGATGAGCGGCCGAAAGATGAAGTGATCCGGCATGGCAGACGACCGGGGAAGCCGTGATTTCGGCGTTCGGGACGACCTTTCAGAATCCGATCCTCCTGGCAGCCGGGACGGCAGGGTTCGGGCGGGAAGTTGCGGGGGTCATCGACCTCGAGCGTCTGGGTGGTCTGATCACCAAGTCGGTGAGCCTCGAGCCCCGTGCCGGGCACCCGGCGCCTCGCGTCGCCGAGTTCCCCGGCGGCATGCTCAACGCGATCGGCTTGGCGAACCCCGGCCTCGATCGGGTACTGGCCGAGGAGCTTCCGTGGCTGGAGGCGCATCTGCGGCGCGCCCGCGTCGTCGTGAGTGTCGTCGGGAATACGGTGGAAGACTTCGCAGCGGCGTTACGCCGTCTCACCCCTTTTCCGATCGTCACGGCGTTCGAGCTCAACGTCTCGTGCCCCAACACGGCCCGCGGCGGAGAGGAGTTCTGCGCGGATCTCCGTACACTCGCCGATCTCGTCGGCCGGTGTCGGAAGGCAACCTCGCGTCCGCTCGTCGTCAAGCTCCCGCCGACCGTGGGCGATGTCGGCATGTCGGCGCGGGTGGCCGAGCAGTCCGGTGCCGATGGGCTGTCGGTGGTCAACACCATCCCCGGCACCCTCTACGAGCCGCCCCATGAGCCGAGGGGCCGGAACACGCGGTTGGGCTGGGGGCAGGGAGGCGTGAGTGGGCCGGCGCTCCTTCCGGTGGGTGTGCTGGCCACCCGGCGGGTTCGGGAGCAGACCGACCTCCCGATCATCGGGGTGGGTGGAGTGTGCACGATCGCTGATATGGAACAGTATCTCGCCGCCGGGGCTACTCTAGTCGCGGTGGGAACCGCGGCCCTCGCCGATCCCAGAGTCCCGGAGCGGTTGGCTGCGACGTGGAGCGACGGTGGCTGAGATCATCGTGGCCCTGGATGTCGAATCGGTCGAGGACGCCCTCCATCTGGTAGACGGGTTGGAAGGGCTGCGATGGGCCAAGATCGGCTCGGTGCTGTTCGCGCGGGGTGGTCCCCGGGTCGTGCGCGCGCTGAGGGATCGCGGGATCGAGGTGTTCCTGGACCTCAAGTGGCACGACATCCCCAGCACGGTGGCGGGAGCGGCCGCGGCGGCTGCGGAGCTCGGGGTGGCGCTGGTAACGGTTCACGCGCTTGGCGGGCCGGCGATGATAGAGGCCGCCGTCGCTGCCGCGGGCGAGGCTCGCGTGGCCGCGGTGTCGGTCCTGACCTCCCATTCGGCGGCCGTCTACTGGGACACGGTGGGGCGGCCCCACAGCGATCTTCGGGCGGAGGTCGTGCGATTGGCACGGTTGGGCGTCAAAGCGGGAGCCAGGGCAATCGTTGCGTCGCCCCTCGAGGTCATGGCCGTGCGCCGTGCCGTGGGTGCCGCGCCCTGGATCGTCGTTCCCGGGATTCGATCGCCTGGTGCCGCGGCAGACGATCAGTGGCGCACGGCGACTCCGCAGGAGGTCGTCGGCGCGGGGGCGACCCACCTCGTGGTCGGGCGCCCGATCACCAGAGCCAAAACGCCCCGTGCGGTGTATGAGGGACTATGCAAAGCAGCGTCTGGAACCTGATCGCTGAAGGGAGACGGCCGGTGGGTCGATTATTGATGTTGGCGACGGCCGTTGCGGGGGTGGTGTCGCTGTGCGCGCCAGCAGCGCGGGCCCAGGACGAGCTGGCTGAGGCAGTGGAGTGGGCACGGCTTGCCTGGCTGGGCCATGACGTCAGCCGTCTGGTTTCTCGGAGCGACACGGTGCGGCTGAATCTCCCCGGAGTGGCGAGGGCTGCGTCCTTGCGGCCTGCTCAGGCGGCAAAACTGCTTCGTCAGTATCTCAAGCTCTCCGAGGAGCGAGAGTTCACGCTCCGCGAAATCCGGCAGCTGGCGCCGGACCACGCCTATGCAGAGGTGCTGCGCCGCTATGTCGTGCGGGGCACGATGGAAGAGCGGGCAGAAACGGCGTTTCTCGGGTTCCGATTGCTAAGGGGGGGGTGGCAGCTTCGGGAGGTGCGCATCACACCGTAAACGGCGGCTTGCAGAGCGGTTACCCCTCGTCTATATTGGTAGGTTCGTCTGAACAATTTGAGGGGATGCCTTGAAGGTTCGATCTAGCGTTCGGCCAATCTGTGAGCACTGTAAAGTCATCCGGCGCGGTGGCGTGACTCGCGTCATCTGCAAGCGCAACCCCAAGCACAAGCAGAGGCAGGGTTAGTATGGCGCGCATCGCAGGCGTCGATCTTCCCCGGGAGAAGCGGGTGGAGGTCGCGTTGACGTACATCTACGGTGTGGGGCAACCGACGGCCAAGCAGGTGTTGGACGACACGGCTGTGGGTCCTGACACCCGCGTACGGGATCTCTCCGACGCCGAAGTTGCCCGACTACGTCAGGCGATCGAGCGACAGGTCAAGGTGGAGGGTGCCCTCCGAACGGAGGTCGCCATGAACATCAAGCGCCTCATGGACATCGGCAGCTATCGAGGAATCCGGCACAAGAGGGGCTTGCCGGTTCGGGGGCAGCGGACCCACACGAATGCGCGGACGAAGAAAGGCCCGCGGCGGCCGATCGCCGGAAAGAAGAAGGCGGTGAAGAAATAGTATGGCTCAGGCATCGAGTACTGGTCGCCGTGGCAAGAAGGTCGTCGAGGCGGAGGGCGTTGCCCACATTACGGCCACCTTCAACAATACCCTGATCACGATCGCCGACATGCAGGGCAACGCGCTCGTCTGGGGCTCCGCCGGCAAGTCGGGTTTCAAGGGATCCAAGAAGTCGACATCGTTTGCGGCCACGGTGGCCGCGGAGCAGTGCGCGCGCGAGGCGGTGAATCTCGGTGTGAGGCGCGTGCACGTGCGTGTTCAGGGGCCGGGCTCCGGCCGGGAGTCGGCGATTCAGGCGCTGGTGACGGCTGGCCTCGAGGTCAGGTCCATTCGCGACGTCACTCCAATTCCCCACAATGGGTGCCGGCCGCCGAAGAAGCGGCGGGTTTGAGCATGGCACGTCACACGGGCCCCGTTTGCAAGCTGTGCCGTCGCGAAGGCACGAAGCTGTTCCTCAAGGGATCGCGGTGTCTCACGGAGAAGTGTGCCATCGAGCGTCGAGCGTACCCCCCGGGCCAGCATGGTCAGGCGATGAGCCGGCGGCGCAAGACCTCCGATTATGCGAAGCAGCTTCGTGAGAAGCAGAAGGTGAAGCGGATTTATGGGCTGACCGAGTGTCAGTTCCGGAACACGTTCCAGCGGGTTCGCAAGCTGCCTGGAGTCACGGGTGGCAATCTACTCATTGCCCTCGAGACCCGGCTCGACAATATCGTGTACCGGATGGGATTTGCGCCGAGTCGCAACGCGGCCCGGCAGTTGGTGGGCCATCGTCACGTCCAAGTGAATGGGGAGACGGTCACGATCTCCTCTTACCGGGTCCAGCCGAACGACGAGGTGCGCGTCGCCGAGAAGAGCCGCGACCTCGCCGTCGTTCGTTCGTCACTGGAGGCGCTGTCGCGGGCGCTACCGGTCTCCTGGATCAACGTCGACACGGACAAGGCCATTGGCAAAGTCATGGAGCTGCCGACGCGCGACACGATTCCCGTGGCGGCGCAAGAGCAGCTCATTGTGGAGCTCTATTCGAAGTAAGCATGGCGACAATCAATATGACCGGTTTGGTTCGGCCACACGTCATCGAGATGACGAAGCGGGAAGACATCCCTTCCGCGGCGGAGTTTCGACTGCAGCCACTCGAGCGCGGCTACGGCCACACGCTCGGAAATGCGCTCCGACGCATCCTCCTTTCCTCGCTCCCGGGTTCCGCGATCTGGGCGTTCCGTCTCGAAGGCGTGGTGCACGAACACCAGACCGTCCCAGGCGTCAAGGAAGACATCCACCAGGTCATCCAGCAGCTCAAGGCCCTCACACTGGTCTTGGCGGAGGACGTCGACGAGGCGGTCGTGCATCTCAAGGTGGAGCAAGCGGGACCAGTCCGGGCCAGGGACTTGGACCCTCACGGGTCGGTCCGGATCGGCTATCCCGACCAGCTCCTGTTCACGCTGCAAGAGGATCGCGAGATCACTGGGGAATTCTACGTGAACAAGGGGCGGGGCTACGTGGAGGCCTCCCAGCATATCATGGATCGCTCGCTCCCGGTGGACCTGGTTCGCATCGATGCGGTGTACAACCCGGTACGGCGGGCCAACTTCACGGTGGCGGAAACTCGCGTCGGACAACGAACGGACTTCGACAGTCTCACGATGGCGGTCGAGACGAACGGGGCGATCGCCCCTGAAGATGCGGTGGCGTACGGCGCCGCGCTGCTCCAGGAGCATTTCCGCTACTTCATGGATTTCGGCCGAGTCCCTAGAGGAGCGCTCGAGGAAGAAGGGGAGCGCGGCTCAGACAGCGCGCAGTTCCGAGATCTGCTGGCCAAGCCCATCGACGACTGTGGGCTCTCCGTGCGGTCGATCAATTCGCTCAAGAATTCGAGTATCAGCACCCTCGGGGATCTGGTCCAGTACACCGAGGACGAGATGCTCAAGGTGAAGAACGTGGGCGAGAAGGCCCTCAGCGAGATCGCCGAGATGCTTCGCCGCGAAGGCCTGAATTTCGGCATGCGGATCGAAGAGCAGAACGGCGAGTGGGTGGTACTGAACCAGGGTACGGCCCCCACCGTTGGGAGCTCGCAGCCAGCCGGAGCGGAGTGACATGCGGCATCGGCGGAGGGGACGGCAGCTCAGCCGAACGGCGTCCCATCGGAGGGCACTCCTTCGCAACATGGCGTCGTCGTTGTTTCAGCACGACCGGATGGTGACCACGGTTACGAAGGCCAAGGAACTGCGGCCCTACGCCGAGCGCTTGATCACCCTGGCGCGGCGGGGGGACCTCCATGCGCGCCGGCAGGTCGAGCGTCACATCAAGGATCGGACGGTCACCGGCAGGCTCTTCCGGGAAATCGGCCCGCGGTTCGCAAGCCGCCCGGGGGGCTATACTCGCATCATCAAACTCGGGCACCGGCCGGGGGACGGCGCGGAGCTCGCGCGAATCGAGCTCCTGTCCGAGTGATGGAGGATTGGAAAGTCGACGACCGTGGGGACCTTCGCCGGTCCCCATTTTTTTAGGCGGGGGTGGGCGTACCCCGTGGGGCCTTTTGTACGCGATTGGACCGAATACACTGCGTGCAGACCCGGATTCGCATCGGCCTTCCGTCTACCAGTGCGCGAACCCGCTGCAAGTTGGGGTTCCAGCGCCTATTGGTCTTGTTGTTGGCATGACTGACATTGTGACCGAACCTCGGTCCCTTGCCACAGATCTCACACACACGCGCCATTGGGGAGCTCACTCCGTGCTTGGTGGCGGCATTGGGTTTCGGCGAAAGCACATAAGCCTAGCTACGGCCGGCATACGGAACAACCCCTGTGGGCCACCTCCGTGGGAGGCGTGCTGATGTCCACGGCCCTCATCACCGGTGTCACGGGGCAGGACGGTTCCTACCTCGCCGAGTTCCTGCTGTCGAAGGGCTATGACGTCGTCGGGGTGGTACGGCGGACGTCCCACGATTCCTACGAGCGAATTGGGCATCTGCTGGACCGGGTTCGGATCGTACCGGCAGACTTGCTGGATCAACATTCTCTCACGACGGTCATCCGAGATATCCGCCCCGACGAGGTCTACAACCTGGCGGCCCAGAGCTTCGTCCCAACCAGCTGGACCCAACCGGTCCTCACGGGCGAGTTCACGGCACTCGGCGTCACCCGCATCCTCGAGGGTATCCGGCTAGCGCATCCCGACGCCCGGTTCTATCAGGCCAGCTCATCGGAGATGTTCGGCAAGGCCAGGGAGACGCCCCAGAAGGAGTCGACCCCCTTCCATCCTCGCTCTCCCTACGGCGTGGCGAAGGTGTATGCTCACTGGATCACGGTGAATTACCGAGAGTCCTATGGGTTGTACTGCGTGAGCGGGATCCTCTTCAATCACGAGTCGCCCCGGCGCGGGCTGGAATTCGTCACGCGCAAGGTTTCGCACGGTGTGGCGAGAATCAAGTTGGGGATGGCCGATGAGCTCCGCCTGGGCAATCTCGACGCCCGGCGCGATTGGGGATTCGCGGGGGACTACGTCCGCGCCATGTGGCTCATGCTCCAGCGGGAGGAGCCGGATGACTACGTCGTCGGCACCGGGACGACCCGTTCCGTTCGGGATCTCGTGGAGATCGCATTCGGGCACGTGGGTCTCGACTGGCGCGAGTACGTGAGAATCGATGAGACCCTCCTCAGGCCGGCCGAGGTCGCGATTCTGCAGGCGGATGCCAGCAAGGCGCGACGAGTTCTCGGCTGGGAGGCGACGGTGAGCTTCCAGGATCTGGTCACCATGATGGTGGATTCCGACATCGAGCGGCTCTCGAAAGGGCGGTGAAGGTCCTCGTCACTGGGGCAGACGGGTTCGTCGGCCCTTGGCTGACCCACGCTCTGTTGGGGGCTGGGCACCGGGTGACCGCGGCCATTCGTCCCGGCGGTGGTGGCCATCGGCTTCCGGGTCAGGTCGAGACCGTCATGTTGGAGCTCATGGATTCCGGGTCGGTGGCCGGCGTCGGTGGCGGATCGTACGACGCCGTGGTGCATCTGGCGGCCGTCGCGTCGGGAGGCGAAGCCCAGCGCGATCCGGCAGCGGCCTGGGAGGTCAACGCCCTCGGGACGGCCCGTCTGGTGGAGGCTTTCGGGATGCAACGGCGGGCGGGGGAGACCGATCCCGTGTTTCTCCTGGTATCCACGGCTGAGGTGTACGGGCCCGGGCCCCCGGCGCCCCGTGCCGAGACCGATTCCCCGACGCCCTGCTCGCCCTATGCGGCGTCCAAACTGGCCGCGGAGGTCGCGGCTCTGGAGGTACACCGTCGGACGGGGCTTCGCGTCATGGTTGCCCGTACGTTCCCGCACACGGGTCCGGGGCAGGACGATCGCTTCGTTGTCCCTGCATTCGCCCGGCGGCTGATTGCCGCTCGCGACGCCCAGGCATCGAGCATCAAAGTGGGCAACTTGGAGCCCGTGCGAGAACTGCTGCACGTCGCCGATGTCGTGCGGGCCTACGTCCTCCTCCTCGGGCGAGGGGTCGCCGGAGAGACCTACAATGTGGCGTCCGGTGAGGGCGTTGGACTCCGAGACCTGTTGGATCGGATGATGGGTATCGTGGGATACCGGGTCGTGCCGGAGAGCGATCCCACTCTGTCCCGGGCGGCCGATATTCCCCATTTGGTCGGCGATCCCGGGAAGCTCGAGGCGACCACGGGATGGAAGGGGCAAATCCCCCTCGAGCAAACCCTGAAAGAGGTCGTGGATGCCCAAGCGAACTGATCTCGAGACCATTCTCTTGATTGGGTCCGGCCCAATCGTGATCGGTCAGGCTGCGGAATTTGACTATTCCGGCACGCAGGCGATCAAGGCACTGAAGGAAGAGGGCTATCGCGTGGTGCTGGTGAACTCGAACCCGGCAACCATCATGACCGACCCCGAGCTGGCGGATCGGACCTACATCGAGCCGGTGGGTCCCGAGTGGGTCGCGCGGGTGATTGAGCGGGAGCGGCCGGACGCGCTGCTTCCCACCATGGGGGGCCAGACCGCGTTGAATGTGGCCATGGCGCTGGCCCAAGATGGCACCCTCGAGCGATTCGGCGTGGAGCTCATCGGCGCCGATCAACGGGCCATCAGGATGGCCGAGGATCGGAAGGAGTTCGCTGCCGCGATGCAGCGGATCGGGCTCGCCGTCCCGCGAGGAACGGTGGCGCGGTCGTTCGATCAAGCGATGGAAATCGTCGAGGAGGTCGGGTACCCGGCAATCATTCGTCCGTCGTTCACCCTCGGCGGTACGGGTGGCGGGGTGGCGTACAACCGGGAGGAGTACGAGCGCCTCATCGAGCATGCACTCGATCTCTCACCGATGAACGCAGCCTTGGTGGAGCAATCGGTCTTGGGGTGGAAGGAATTCGAGCTCGAGGTCATGCGTGACTGCCGCGACAACGTGGTGGTGATCTGTTCCATCGAGAACTTCGATCCGATGGGCGTCCACACCGGCGATTCCATCACCGTCGCGCCGGCGATGACCCTCACCGACCGGGAATACCAGGAGATGCGCGATGCGGCCATCGCGATCATCCGCGAGGTAGGTGTGGCAGCGGGTGGCTGCAACATCCAGTTCGCGGTGCATCCGGGGAACGGCGAGATGCTGGTGATCGAGATGAACCCGCGCGTGTCCCGGTCGTCGGCGCTGGCGTCGAAGGCCACGGGGTTTCCCATCGCGCGGATCGGCGCCAAGCTGGCAGTGGGCTTCACCCTCGACGAGCTCCCCAACGACATCACGAAGTCGACCCCGGCGTCTTTCGAACCCGTCTTGGACTACGTGGTCGTGAAGTTGCCGCGGTTCGCGTTCGAGAAATTCCCGACCGCTGATAGCTCGCTGACCACGCAGATGAAATCGGTAGGCGAGTCGATGGCCATCGGAAGGACGTTCAAGGAGGCGTTCCAGAAGGGTCTGCGGGCCCTGGAGATCGCCCGTCCGGGATGGGTGACCGGAGATACGCCGTTGGACGACGGGCTCCAGTCAGGGGATCCCGAGGAGCTGCGTCTGGCGCTCCGAATGCCGTCGGCCGAGCGAGTGTTTCAGATCAAGCGGGCGCTGCGCGCCGGCATCTCCATCGAAGACGTCGCGGAGCTCACCCACATCGATGCCTGGTTCGTGTCGCAACTGGCGGAGCTCCTCGGCGCCGAAGAGCGCTTCGAGGTGGCTGAGACTCTCGATGTGGACCAGGTGCGGGCCATGAAGCGGCTGGGGTTCTCGGATCGCCAGCTTGCCAGGTTGCGCGGCGTGACCGAGAGCGCCTTCCGGGAGCTCCGTTGGAAGATGGGCATCCACCCCCGCTACAAGGTCGTGGATACCTGCGCCGGCGAGTTTCCCGCCCTCACTCCCTACTACTACTCCACCTACGAAGAGGAGAATGAGTCCGAAGCGCTCGGTGAGGACGGGATCGTGATTCTCGGCAGCGGCCCGAATCGCATCGGACAAGGGGTCGAGTTCGACTACTGCTGCGTCCGTGCGGGGCTCGCCCTACGCGAGCTGGGGTTTCGGACGATCATGGTCAACTGCAATCCGGAAACCGTATCCACGGATTTCGATATCTCGGACAAGCTCTACTTCGAGCCGCTGACGCTCGAGGATGTCCTCGAGATCGTCCGGCTCGAGCAGCCCAGAGGGGTGGTGGTACAGCTCGGGGGTCAGACCCCGCTGAATCTGGCAAAGGGACTCGAGGCGGCGGACGTGACGATCCTCGGGACCAGTCCAGATGCCATCGACAGCGCCGAAGACCGGCGTCGGTTCGAGGCATTGGCTCGCGCCCTCGGGGTCACTCAGCCAGCCAACGGCTCGGTTGTCGATGTCGAAGAGGCGGTGGCGGTGGCCACCAAGATCGGGTACCCGGTGCTGGTCCGACCGTCGTACGTACTGGGCGGCCGTGGCATGCAGATCGTGTATGATGAGCCGACGCTGCGTGATTATTTTCACGGTGCCGTCCGGGTCTCTCCGGAGCATCCCGTGCTCATTGACAGCTTTCTCGAGGACGCCTTCGAGGCGGACGTGGATGCGGTGGCCGACGGAGAGCGCTGCGTCATCGGTGGGGTGATGCAGCACATCGAGGACGCCGGCATTCACTCCGGTGATTCGGCATGCGTCCTGCCGTCCTACCTCGTTCGGCCTGCGGCTGTGGAGGAGATGCGGACGCACACCCGGGCGTTCGCCGAAGCGTTGGGGGTCGTGGGCCTGATCAACGTGCAGTACGCCGTGAAGGACGACGTCGTCTACGTGCTCGAGGTGAACCCACGGGGTTCGCGCACCGTCCCGTTCGTCAGCAAGGCCACCGGAGTTCCTCTCGCCAAGTTGGCCGCGGCAGCCATGGTGGGACGGCGGCTGAGTGCCGTCGGGGTACCGGACGAGATCGAGATTCCCTACGTGGCTGTGAAGGAGGCGGTCTTCCCATTCAACAAGCTCCCGAACGTCGACACCCTGCTGGGACCGGAGATGCGGTCGACGGGCGAGGTTATGGGGATCGCCGATGACTTTGGCATGGCGTTCGCCAAGGCGCAGATCAGTGCCGGCGGCGCACTGCCGACGGACGGCGCCGTCCTAGTGACCGTCAACGATAACGACAAGCCGACCGTGCGACCCATCGTCCAACGCTTCTACGCGATGGGCTTCCGCATCCTCGCGACGGCGGGCACCGCCCGATACGTCGAAGCGATCGGTATCCCGGTGCAGCGCGTGCTCAAGGTGCACGAGGGCCGACCGAACGCGAACGACCTGATCCTCTCTGGGAGCGTGCAGCTGCTGATCAACACGCCCCTGGGAAAGCTCACGCAGCGAGACGACTACGAGATCCGGCGCACCGCGATACAACATGGGTTGCCCTATGCCACCACGATGTCTGCTGCGAAGGCCGCGTGTGATGCCATCGCGTCACTGCGGAAGCGACGCTACGCCGTGCGGTGCGTACAGGAGTGGTACGAGCTGGCCGGGAGGGGCGCGCAGGCCACCGCGTTCGAATGGGCCCGAATCGGCCTGTTTCCCTCCGTGTCGGCGTCGAGTCGAAGTCCGTGAAGGCAGCCCCGTTCGCTGAGCTGAGCGCGCGACTCGACGGCGAGCTTCGTTTCGACGTTCCCCTCGCGAGGTTCACCACGTATCGCATCGGTGGTCCCGCCGCCGCGCTGGTGCACGCCGGGAGCGTGGACGACGTTGCCCGTGTGCTCCGCTTCTCGCATGAGACGGGAACGCCGTGGCTCGCACTGGGGTTGGGGTCGAACATGTTGATATCGGACGCGGGCTTCGAGGGAATCGTGTTGCGTGTCGGGAAGGGCCTGGACCGCGTGGAGCGCGGGGGGGGTGCCGGCCAACGGCACTGGCGAGTGGGCGCTGGGTTTCCGACGCCGCTCTTGGCGCGGCGCTCGGCGCGAGCCGGTCTGTCCGGGGTGCACCGGCTGGTTGGCGTACCCGGCACGGTCGGGGGTGGTGTCTACATGAACGCTGGCGCCCACGGTCAGGACTACAGTCAGGTCGTGCGCCGTGTCGACCTCGTGGACACGTTGGGTATCCCTCGGACGGTGGAAGCGAAGGACGTGCCGTGGCGCTACCGAGGAAGTGGCCTCGAAGGCAACGTCATTGTTGGGGCGACCGTCGACCTGGTTCCCGCCGATCCCCGGCAGCTCGCCCGAGAGATCCATCAGCACATTCGGTGGCGCAAGGCCGGCACTCCGTTCGATGAGGCGTGTTGTGGGTCGGTGTTTAGGAACCCGCCAGCGGGAGATGGAGGGTCCCGCGGCCGCACGGCCGGCCAACTCATCGACGCTTGCGGGCTCAAGGGCTTCCAAATCGGCGGTGCCCAGGTTTCACCGAAACACGCCAACTACATCGTGAACCTCGGCGGTGCCAGGGCAGCGGACGTGCTCTCGGTGATCGATGCCGTGCGAGAGCGGGTCCGCAGCGAATTCGGATTCGAGTTACAGTTGGAGGTGCAGATTATCGGGGCGTGGTGAGGGCGCGTGGCGCGCCGACCTTGGCGCAGTCGTCACCGCTCCGGAGCCAGGATTCACCGCTCACGAGTCACGGGAACCAGGATGCCCGACTACTTCGTTCACGAGAGCTCATACGTCGAGGAAGGCGCCCGGGTGGGCCGGGGGACCAAGATCTGGCATTTCTCTCACGTCATGACCGGGGCAGAGATCGGGGAGAACTGCAGTCTCGGGCAGAACGTGGTCGTCATGTCGAACGTGAGAATCGGGAACAACGTCAAGATTCAGAACAATGTTTCGGTCTACGAAGGCGTGACGCTCGAGGACGACGTGTTTTGTGGGCCGTCGTGCGTATTCACCAACGTGACGACGCCGCGGGCGCACGTCTCACGGAAAGGCGAGTATGCACCTACCCTGGTGCGGCGCGGCGCCTCAATTGGCGCCAATGCGACGATCGTCGCTGGGACCACCCTGGGCGAGTTCGCCTTCATCGGAGCTGGTGCCGTCGTAACCTCGGACGTCGTTCCGTACGCCTTGATGCTCGGCGTCCCGGCAAGGCGCGTGGGCTGGATGTGCCAGTGCGGCGAACGCCTGCACCTCGGCGACCACCGGGGCACGTGCGAGCGCTGTGGGTGGGCGTATCGGGAGCAACAGGGACGGCTGCTGCCGATTTGACCCAGGACGTAGGAGAGGCTAAGTTTATGTGCTTTATGCACTTGGATTATCGATGGCCATTCCGATCCTAGACCTTCGTGCCCAGTTCACGGCGATACGTGACGAGGTGCTCGACGCCGTGATGGCGGTTGTCGAATCACAACACTTCATCATGGGGGAGCCGGTGCGCCAGCTGGAGGACGCCGTGGCGCACCTGAGTGGTGCACGCTACGGGGTCGCGTGCGCCAGCGGGACCGATGCGCTGCTGCTGTCCCTCAAGACGCTCTGCTTGGCGCCGGGGGACGAGGTGATCACCACCCCCTTCACGTTCTTCGCCACGGCCGGTGCGATTCACAACGCTGGTGGCACCCCCGTCTTCGTGGATATCGACCCGCTGACCTTCAATCTCGATCTGGATCACGTCGAGGCAGCCGTTACCGGACGTACTCGCGCCGTCATTCCGGTGCACTTGTTCGGGCAGATGGTTCCGATGGAACGTCTCACGGCTCTGGCCGAAGAGCGCGGTCTGGTGGTCATCGAGGACGCGGCGCAGGCCATTGGCGCTCGTCGGCGCATCGACGGGGCCTGGCGCCGGGCGGGTGAGCTGGGGACGGCGGGGACCTTTTCGTTCTTCCCGAGCAAGAATCTGGGCGGTTGGGGTGACGGGGGGATGATCGTGACGCAAGACGCCCAACTTGCCGAGCGACTGCGGAAGCTCCGCACCCATGGCGGTGCCAAGCAGTACCACCACGAGGAGATCGGGACGAATAGCCGCCTCGATACCATCCAGGCCGCCGTGCTCTTGGCGAAGGCGGGCCACCTGGCGGGCTGGTCGGCAGCTCGGAGAGCGCATGCCGCAGCGTACACGGAGGCGCTGCGGGATGTGACGGGAGTGCGCCCGCCGGTTGTGGGCCAGGCGAACGAGCACATCTTCCACCAGTACACGATTCGGGCGACGCGTCGGGACGAGCTCAAGGCGCATCTCGTCGAGCGAGGAATCGGCTGTGCGATCTACTATCCCCAGCCGCTCCATCTCCAGCCGTGCTTTGCCCCGCTCGGGTACCGGAAGGGACGGCTCCCCGAAGCGGAGCGGGCGTCAGCGGAGGTCCTGTCGCTGCCCGTTTTCCCGGAGCTCACCTCGAAACAGCGTGACCAGGTAGTCGACGCCATTCAGGAGTTTTGTCGGTGAAGCGGCTGAAAGTGGCAGTCCTGGGAGCGGGGAGTTGGGGCCGCAATCACGTGCGCACCCTGGCTGCGCTACCCGAAGTGGATCTCGTAGCGGTGTGTGACATCCGAGGGGATCGTCGAGACGCCGTGCGGCGCCAATACCCGGACGTCCTGGTGACAGCGACCCCCGAGGACGCGGTGGACCGTGCCGAGGCCGTCGTGGTCGCCACACCAGCAGGCACTCATGCCAGTCTCACGCGCGAGATCTTGGAACGGGATCTTCCGGTCCTCGTGGAGAAGCCGTTTGCCCTATCGGTGCGAGAGGCGGAGGCGCTGGCTGAGCTTGCCGAGCGACGGGGGGTCCCCGTGTTGGTGGGCCATCTGTTGCTGTTCCACCCTGCGGTCGAGCGGCTCAAAGCGATGGTGGGGGGGGGCGACTTGGGTGATGTCTATTATCTGTACAGTCAGCGCGTGAACTTGGGGCAGGTGCGGCCCGATGAGAACGCACTGTGGAGCTTCGGGCCACATGATGTGTCGGTTGCGCTCTTTCTCCTCGACAAAGCTCCCACCCGTGTTGCCGCGCAAGGTCGGAGCTACCTGCAGCCCGGGATTGAGGACGTCGTGTTCATGATAATGGACTTCGGAGGTGGACCTCTGGCACACGTGCAGATGTCGTGGCTCGATCCTCACAAGGAGCGACGGCTGACGGTCGTCGGGTCGCGGCGCATGGTGGTCTTTGACGACATGCAGCCGCGTGAGAAGCTCAAGGTTTACGACAAAGGGGTCGAGCGGCCGCCTGAGTACACCTCGTACGGCGAAAGCCTCGCGGTGCGAGAGGGTGACATCGCCATCCCCTGGATTCCCTCCATCGAGCCGCTTTCGGCGGAGCTCAGGCACTTTGTCGACGTCGCCCGCGGGGCCACGGTGCCGCGCTCCAGCGCGGAGGACGGGGTGCGCGTCGTGCGAGTGCTCGAAGCGGCGTCCCGTTCCCTCTCGAGCGGGGGCGCAGCCGTCACATTCGCGCGCGGACACGCGGCGTGACGCTCCCTCGCGGCGCCGAAGCGGCGCTCCTTGCCAAGGCGGAGGATCGCTCCGCTGTGTTCGGCATTGTCGGCCTCGGCTACGTGGGACTCCCGCTGGCGGTCGAGGTCGCCGGCGCGGGATACGAGGTCGTGGGCTTCGACATAGAGCCCGACGTAGTCGATACAGTCCGGGCTGGCCGCTCTCACGTGCAGGACGTGTCGAGCGAGCGCCTTACGGAACTCGTGGGTGCCAGCCGAATCAAGGCGACCACTGAAATGGAGAGACTCCGAGCCGTCGACGTGATCGCCATTTGCGTGCCGACCCCCCTGTCCAAAACCAAGGATCCGGACGTGTCCTACGTGCTGGAGGCCGCGCGGCAAGTCGCTGAGCGGATTCATGCTGGGCAAGCGGTGGTCCTCGAGAGCACATCGTATCCCGGAACGACCCGTGAGCTGCTGCTGCCCGCGTTGAGCGCGGGGGGCCTGGAGGTCGGTCGGGACATCTTCGTGGCGTTCAGCCCGGAGCGGGTCGATCCCGGAAACGACACGTGGAAGACGCGGAACACGCCGAAGGTGATCGGCGGCGTCACCGAGAGCTGCCGGCGGGTGGTCGTGGGACTGTACGAGCCCGTGTTCGACACCCTGGTTCCCGTTTCCTCTCCGGAAGCTGCGGAATTGGCGAAGCTCCTCGAGAACACGTTTCGAAGCGTGAACATCGGCCTCGTGAACGAGATGGCCATCGTGTGCGACAGGCTGGGCGTGGATGTCTGGGAGGTCCTCGACGCTGCCGGGACGAAGCCCTTTGGCTTCATGAAATTCACCCCGGGTCCCGGTTTGGGTGGACACTGCATCCCCATCGATCCCCACTACCTGGCGTGGAAGATGCGGGGGTTGAATTACAAGACGCGGTTCATCGAAGTCGCCGAGGAAGTGAATGCGGAGATGCCCGCCTTCTGGGTCCGCAAGGTCATCGAGCAGTTGAACGAGGACGCGCGGTCGGTGCGAGGTTCTCGAGTGCTCGTGATCGGAGTCGCCTACAAGAAAGACATCGAGGACGTGCGGGAGAGTCCGGCGTTGGACATCATTCGACTGCTGGCTCAGCAGGGGGCCGAGGTCCGCTATCATGATCCGTTTGTCTCGGCAGTCTCCGAGGACGGTCTCGAGCTGGGCTCGGTGTCGTTGGACGCCTCGGAGGTGGGAGAGGCGCACTGTGTCATTATCGCAACTGACCATTCCGATCTCGACTACGAGATGATCCATCGGCAGGCCCGCCGCGTAGTCGACACACGGAACGCACTGAGGATGCATACGAAGCTATGAAAGTCACGGTCGTTGGAACAGGGTATGTCGGTCTCGTCGTGGGAGCCTGTCTCGCCGAGGCGGGGAACGATGTGGTGTGCGCGGACGTCGACGCGAAGAAGATCGCACAGCTCCAGGGGAACGAGATTCCCATCTACGAGCCCGAGTTGGAGGACCTGGTCACCCACAACCAAGCGGAGGGCCGTCTGCGGTTCACCACCGATGTTGGTGAGGCGGTGGAGGTCTCCAACGTCATCTTCATCGCGGTGGGGACGCCGCCGGACGAGGATGGGTCCGCAGATCTGCAGCACGTTTTGGACGTTGCCGCCACCATCGGTGATCACATGAATGGCCCGAAGGTGGTCGTCACGAAGAGCACGGTGCCGGTGGGGACTGCTGCCAGGGTGCGGGAAACGATCGGCGCCCGGACCGAGGGGCAGTTCTTCGTATGCTCGAATCCGGAGTTCTTGAAAGAGGGGACGGCGGTGGAGGATTTCATGAAGCCGGACCGCGTGGTTCTCGGCGTCGACGCGGAGGACGCGGCGAAGGTCCTTCGCGAGCTCTATGCTCCGTTCGTGCGCACGGGCAACCCGATCCTCTTCATGGACATTGCATCCGCAGAGCTCACCAAGTACGCTGCCAATTCGATGCTGGCGACGCGTATCACGTTCATGAACCAGGTGGCCGAGCTGTGCGAGCGGGTGGGGGCCGACATCACCATGGTCCGCAGTGGGATTGGGAGTGATGCGCGCGTTGGACCGGCATTCCTGTTTCCCGGCCCGGGGTATGGCGGTTCCTGCTTCCCGAAGGACCTTCGGGCGTTGGTGAAGACGGGCCAGGACTATGGTGTTCCCCTCACGATCATCGAGGAAGTCGAGGCGTTCAACGCGAAGCAGAAGCAGAAGCTCCTGCGCATGCTCGGGAGCGTCATGGATGGCCAGCTTCGCGGCAGCACGGTCGCCGTCTGGGGGCTGGCGTTCAAGGCGCGCACCGACGACATGCGGGAGAGTCCCGCCATCGACCTCATCCATGGGGCCCTTGAGGCCGGTATGCGCGTCCGCGCCCACGATCCAGAGGCCCTGGGGACAGCCCGCAGTATCTTTGGCGACCGCATCGAGTACGCCGATCGTGCCTACGATGCACTGGAGGGGGCCGATGCGCTCGCCATCGTCACTGAGTGGTTGGAGTTCCGAAACCCCGACTTTCAGCGCATGAAGTCCTTGTTGAAGCAACCCATCATCGTCGATGGACGGAACCTGTACGACCCGGAGAAGATGCGGGCCATGGGCTTTCGGTACATGAGCATCGGGCGAAAGGCGGTCTAGTGCGGGCACTCGTAACCGGTGCAGCCGGTTTCCTCGGATCGCATCTCACGGATCGGCTGATCCGCGAGGGCCATGAAGTTATCGGCATGGACAACTATATCACGGGCGCGAGGGCGAACCTCACTCATCTCCGAGACCACCCCGCCTTCCGTTTCGTGGAGCACGACGTTTCCACCTACATCGATCTGGATGGTCGCGTGGATGCCGTGTTCCACATGGCCTCACCTGCCAGCCCCATCGATTACCTCAAGCTGCCGATTCAGACATTGAAGGTCGGCTCGCTGGGGACCCACAACTCGCTGGGTCTGGCGAAGGCCAAGGGTGCCCGCTTTTTCTTGGCGAGCACTTCGGAAGTCTACGGTGACCCGCAGTTGCATCCGCAGCCGGAGACGTATTGGGGGCACGTGAACCCCGTCGGGCCGCGCGGGGTGTACGACGAAGCCAAGCGGTTCGCCGAGGCCATGACCATGGCCTATCATCGGTATCACGACCTCGACACACGCATCATCCGGATCTTCAACACCTACGGACCACGAATGCGGAAGCAGGACGGGCGGGTGGTGTCGAACTTCATCATCCAAGCTCTGGAAGGGACGCCCCTCACGGTGTACGGCAGCGGGGAGCAGACGCGATCGTTCTGTTTCGTCGACGACATGATTGAGGGGATGATGCTGCTGTTCCAGCAGGGCGGTGCCGACCCCGTGAATGTGGGCAATCCGCAAGAGTTCACGGTACTGGAACTGGCCCGAATCGTGCGACGCTTGACAGGGTCAAAGTCGGAAATCGTCCACGAAGATCTGCCGACGGATGACCCCAAGCAACGGCGCCCCGACATCAGTCAGGCGAGGCGACTGCTTGGCTGGGATCCTCGGGTGCAGTTGGAAGACGGGTTGCGTCGGACGATCGACTACTTCCGTACACTGCTGTCCGCCTGATGCGGGGGAGCGATACTCTTGAGCGCGCCGACGAATCCCACGAGTAAGTCCGTGTCAACCACCCGTCCGTCGCAGACCATTGCTTTCGCCCGTGAGCGGTTCGAGCTGCAGGACTACTACGGGTGCATCCATCTCTTGGAAGAGCTCATCGACGACGGACGTGCCTTTGCCGATGCCTTTCACATGGTGGGCCTTTCCTATCATCTCATCGGCCACCCGGAGCGGGCGCTCGAAGCGTTCGAGAGCGCGTTGGAGCTCAACCCACGCTATGTGGAGGCGCACATCCACCGCGGCATCGTGCTGGGTGAGCTGGGGCACTCGGAGAGTGCGGCGGAAGCATTCGCCACGGCCCGGGAGATCGCCAGCGATTTCCGGGGCGAGTTGCCACGCCATCACGCCGGCAAGCTGGCGAACCTCCATGCGGAGCTGGGCGAGGCGTATGCCGAAGCGGGCGCCCTCACCGAGGCTATCGAGCAGTATCAGGCGGCGCTGCGGTTGCGACCCGAGTTCCACGATCTACGCTACCGGCTCGGCCGTCTCCTCCTGGAAGCGGGCCGGTCGCTGGAAGCGCGGGAGGAATTCGAGCGTGTCGTGCGTGCCCGCCCGGAAGCGCCCGATCCGCAGGCCTCGCTTGGGCTCGCCTGCTATGTGTCCGGGGACTCGGCCGCCGCCCGTACGGTCTGGGAGCAGCTTCTCCGAGAACGACCCGAAGACCTTCGCGCCAAGGCGTATCTGGCGATGCTGGAGCGTGGCGCCGTCGAGTAGCCGGCGGTGTGGCCCCCTCGGGGTCTCCTTTTGCGCCCTCGTGATGCTTGCTTGCGGCGCCTGTCTCGGCTCAGCCGCAGATCACGAGGTCCTGGGAGACCGCGCCTACGCTTCCCGCCGGTTCGCCGACGCCCTGGCCGAATACCGTCTCGCGCTGGTCCAGCGAGCCCCGGCCCCCGATCTCCGAGTCAAGGCGGGAGCGGCGGCGCTCCGCGCCGGCGATCTCAATGCGGCGGTCGAGGAATACGTGGGCCTGGCTGCCGAGGGGGGCGCCGAACGGATCCCCGATGCGGCGACCGGGCTCGAGCACGTCGCGACCACCGCCATCCGTGAGGGCGATCAGGCGGCTCTTTCCGCCACCCTGGCGGCCCTCCAGCGTGTGGCGCCGGGGCGGGGGCTCGGTGCGTTTGCCGGTGAGCTCGCTCGGTCATTGGGCGACGTTCCCCGCTCGCAGGAGGCCCTTGCGGTCTTCACCCTTGCCGCCGCCGGCGCACCCGATGCCCGCGTCCAGGATTCCCTGATCTACGAATACGCGGTCGTGCTTCGTCGTCTCGGACGCTGTGAGCAGGCCGTGTCGACTCTCGAGAGTGTGGTGCGGCGCGAGCGCGCCCGTGCCGTCCTCCCGAGCGCGCGCCGCGAGCTGGCGCGGTGTGCCTTGGCGTTGGGAGAGCGGGCCCTGGATCGGGGGCGGCCTCAGGCGGCGGAAGAGTGGTTCGAGCGCGCCGCCCAAGGGGCCGGAAGCGGACGTTCCGAACGCGCGGCTTACGTTGGATTGGGTGACGTGCGCCTCGCGCAGGGCGACTTTGCCGGTGCTGCCGAAGCGTACCAACGTGCTATCGAGGGTTCCGCCCCGGGCGATTCCATTGCCCGTATCGCAGCCGAGCGACTGAACATGATTGGCCGTGCGCCCGGAACCGACGGGCAGTGATGGGTATTTAGGGGCGTGTCGCGAAGACTCGAAGGCAGACTCTCGACCCCTCTGCGTCTTCTGTCCCTGCGTGAGGCGAGGAGGGGACGGGGGGGGAAGGGGAGCCCCGGCAACCCGGATCACCACGGCCCGTGCGTCCCGGGTGTGCTGGTGCGCTGGGTGTGGGTTCGGGTGGTGCTCGTCATCGCCGCCGTCGGGTGCGGTGGGGGCTTCGATCCGACCGTCTTCCCCGATCCCGATTCGCTCCTTCAGGTGTCGCGCCAGGCCTACGAGGACGGAGACTGCGGCAAGGCCAAGGCCGGATTTCGCCAGGTGACTGTCGAGCTTCCGCCCCGGGATCCTCGGCTTGCCGAGGCGCGGTTCTTTCTCGCCGAGTGCATGCTCGACGGGGGCGAGCGGCTGGAAGCGGCTCGGGAATTTCGGCGGGCGGCGGACGAGTTTCCGCAGCATCCCCGGGCCCCCGAGGCGCTGCTGCGTTCCGGCGATGCCAATGCAGGGTTGTGGAAACGGGCCGAGCTCGATCCCACCTATGGCGAGACGGCGATGGCCATCTATCGGGAGGTCCTGGCGCGCTATCCAGGCGGTCCGGCGGCCACCGAGGCGCAAGCCCGCATCACCGAGCTCAATGAACGTTTTGCGGAGAAGACCTACAAGGCGGGTGATTTCTATCTCCGCTTGCACGCGTACGACTCGGCGATCATCTATTTCCGCGATGTCGTGGCGAAGTTTCCTCGTTCGGATTTTGCCCCCAGGGCCCTCATCAAGTTGGTGGAAGCGTACCGGAAGATCGGATACAGTGATGAGCGCCAGGAGACGTGCGAACACCTCCGCCAGTTCTATCCCGATGTCCCCGATCTCGAGGACGCCTGCCCCGCTCAGGCACGGCTCTGACCGCGCGGTGCGGATCGGCATCTTCGGCGGATCCTTCGACCCTATTCACCGAGGACATCTGATCGTGGCGGCAGCTGCCGCCGATCGGCTGTGCCTCGACCGGGTCTTGTTCGTGCCCGCCCGTGCCCAGCCATTCAAAGAGGATGGTCATCGTGCGTTGCCCCGAGACCGCGCGGAGATGGTGCGGCTCGCCATTGCTGCGGATCCCAGGTTCGCTCTCGACGAGCGTGAGCTCTGGCGGGAGGGTCCATCGTACACCGTAGAGACGCTCGAGGAGCTTCGGCACGAACGACCGGCGGATGCGTTATTTTTACTGATTGGAGCGGACACGGCTCAGGAGTTCCCCCAATGGCGTCGGGCTCACGTGGTGGCACGTCTCGCTCAGGTCGTGGTGTTGACCCGACCGGGCGTGCAGCCGCCGCAGGATGACCTGATCGCACGCGTCCTCATGGTGCCGGCCGTCGACATCTCAGCGACGAAGATCCGCAAGAGCGCGAGCCGCGGCGAGGCGATTCGGCACTTCGTCCCGCCTGCCGTGGCCGATTATATCGAAGCGCACGGGCTGTACAGCGTGAGCAGTGGGTAGCGAGCGGTGAGTGGTGGGTGTGAGGGTGGGCGGTAGTTCTCCACACACCCGACGCCGCTCCCGTTATCGCTCGAGGCTTCCTCCCTACTCACTGCGTACTGCCCACTGACTTACTGGAGTCATTGGATGCTCAAGACGCTGGTAACCAAGGTGATCGGCACCCGTTTCGAGCGGGAGCTCAAGCGCATCCAGCCGATCATCGACCGAATACACGAGCACGAACAGGAACTGGCCAAGCTCTCCGATGAGGAAGTCCAGTCGCAGACGGCGAAGTTGCGCGCCCGTCTGCATGAGCGAGTGGGCGAGCTCGAAGCGCACCTCGACACGAAGCGCCAGGAAAAGCACGGGTGCGCGGATCCGGTGGAGCGAGATGTCCTGAACCGCGAGGTCCACGATCTCGAAGAGCAGCTCAAAGAGGAGATAGCTACTGCGCTCGACGAGCTCCTGCCGGAGGCCTTCGCCACCGTGCGGGAAGCGACCAGACGTCTGGCGGGGACGGGCGTGGTCGTCACGGGGCACGAGATGGGCTGGGACATGGTGCCGTACGATGTGCAACTCATCGGCGGCATTGTGCTCCATCAGGGCAAGATCGCGGAGATGGCGACCGGGGAAGGGAAAACGCTGGTCGCCACCCTCCCACTTTACCTGAATTCGCTTCCCGGTCGGGGAGCGCATCTGGTCACGGTGAATGACTACTTGGCCCGGCGTGACTCCCAGTGGATGGGGCACCTGTTCAAGTTCCTCGGACTCACCGTGGGATGTATCGACGAGGCGGAGCCTTCCAGCCCGGAGCGACGGGCGGCCTACCAGTGCGACATCACGTACGGGACGAACAACGAATTCGGTTTCGATTACCTGCGGGACAACATGGTCTTCTCGCTGGACCAGCGGGTCCAGCGGACTCACCACTACGCCATTATCGATGAGGTCGACAGCATTCTGGTCGACGAAGCCCGCACGCCACTCATCATCTCTGGCCCCGTTGGGAACGAGTCCGACCAGGAGTATCGGAAACACAATGCCCAGGTGCAGATCCTGGCGCGGAAGCAGTTGACTGTGGTGAACCAGCTGGTGGCGGAGGTCGAACCCAGGCTGGAGCAGGATCCCGGCGACTACGACGCCGGCATCAAGCTCTTTCTGGCTCGGCAGGGGATGCCCAAGAACAAGCGGCTCATGAAGCTGATGCAGGAGCCCCAGCTCCAGCAGTTGGTGCAGCGGGTCGAGCTCGATCGCCTTGCGGATCGCAAGCTTCCAGCGAATCAGCAGAAGTTCCGTGGGTTCGAAGAGGACCTCTACTTCGTGATGGACGAGCGCGGGCATTCCGTGCACTTGACCGACCGCGGCGTCGAGACGATGAGTCCCGAGGATCCGGATCTCTTCATCGTTCCCGATATCTCTGAGGAGATGGGTGCCATCGAGCACGACGAGTCACTCACCCCCGAAGAGAAAGTGGAGCGTCGCCGGAAGCTCGAGGCCGATTACGCCGAGAAGAGCGAAAAGCTGCAGATCATCCACAAGCTGCTCCAAGCCCACGCCCTCTATGAGAAGGACAACGAGTACGTGGTGCAGGACGGACAAGTGTTCATCGTGGATGAGTTCACGGGCCGGATACTCCCGGGACGCCGCTGGTCGGACGGGCTCCATCAGGCCATCGAGGCGAAGGAAGGGGTCACGGTCCGCGGTGAGACTCAGACCCTCGCCACGATCACGATCCAGAACTACTTCCGCATGTACGACAAGCTCGCCGGCATGACGGGAACGGCCGAGACCGAGGAAACCGAGTTCTTCCAGATCTACGCCCTCGAAGTGATGGTGATTCCCACCAATCGTCCCGTGCGGCGCATCGACGTGGACGACCGAATTCACAAGACGCGACGCGAGAAGTACAACGCCATCATCGACGAAATCGCACGGCAGCACGAACGGGGGCTCCCGGTCCTGGTGGGGACCACCAGCGTCGAGGTGTCTGAGACCCTGGCCCGGATGCTCAAGCGCCGGGGCCTCAGGCACGAGGTGCTGAATGCCAAGCAGCATCAGCGGGAGGCCGAGATCGTTGCGCAAGCAGGCCGCCCGGGTTCCATCACGATCGCGACGAACATGGCGGGACGCGGCACCGACATCAAACTCCAGTTGGGCGTCAAGAAATGTGAGGTGTGTGGGATCAAGGCCAAGCTCGCGCCCTTCGGGCAGGTTGGTGAGAGCCCGGATCTTCCTGACGAGGAGATCCGCACCCTCGGCTGCAACAACGATCCCCCATGCGGGCTGGTGGTGATCGGCACCGAACGGCACGACGCCCGCCGAATCGACCGGCAGCTGCGGGGTCGTTCTGGTCGCCAGGGGGATCCCGGGCAGAGCCTCTTCTTCCTCTCTCTCGAAGATCGTTTGATGCGGCTCTTCATGTCCGAGCGCATCGCCCGAATCATGGAGAAGGCCGGGGTCGAAGAGGGCGAGGTCATTACCCATCCCTGGGTGACGAAGGCCATCGAGAACGCCCAGAAACGGGTGGAACTCCAGAATTTCCAGGCGCGGAAACGGCTGCTGGAGTACGACGACGTCATGAACCAGCAGCGCGAGGTCATCTACTCGCTGCGGCTCTTCGCGCTAGAGGGCGGGGAGGAACTCAAGGCCGAGGCCGTCCGCATGATCGAGGACGCCCTCGGCCGGTACGCGGAGAATGACCCCGGTGAGCGTCCCGAGGAATGGGAGCGGGACTATCTGGCTACCGACCTTCTGATGCGGTTCCTGATTTCGGTGCCGGACGTCAAGGACCCGGCGAAAGTGCCGGACCACGCGGCGCTCGACGGGCTCCTCAAGAAGGCCGGGGCCGAAGCCTTCCGTGCGAAGCTGGTTTCTTGGGAAGAATTGGGATCGCGGTACAATGCCGAGAATCTGGCCGAGAAGGTGCTTTCCCATATCATGCTCTCGCTGATCGACGAGAAGTGGAAGGATCACCTCTTCGAGCTCGATCACTTGCGGGCCGGAATCCAGTATCGCGCCTGGGGACAGAAAGACCCTCTCGTCGAGTACAAGAAGGACGCGTTCGAGATGTTCGTCGGCCTCATGGATGACATCAGATCGACGTTCACCGAGCGGTTCTTCAAGTTCCAGGTCCAGGTCGGTGGCGAGCCGCCGGATCGAATACGCCGGCGTCCTCCCGCCGTACCCGTCAAGGCTGAGCATCCCCCGTCGGACGCCGATCTGATGGTGCCTGGCGCGGTGCCGGTTGGGGCACCGAGACAGCCCGAGATGGTCACCAACCGGGGCTCGGAGGGCGTGGCACCCCAGGCCCGGGCGCCGACCCAGCGCGCGGTGGCGAAGGTTGGGCGAAACGACCCCTGCCCCTGCGGAAGCGGCAAGAAGTACAAGAAGTGCCACGGGGCGTGAGCCCCGCCGACTGCCCACCCCGGGCGTCAGGAGCAGCGCGCAGCCCGAGGCCCGCAGAATGGATGCTCTGCCGCTTGTGGTCGTTCCCTGATACCTGAGTCCCGGTACCCCCCAACGGCACCCTTCCGCCCCACGGGGCGGCAATTCAGCTAGAACACCGGCGCAGTGGGGCGCAATCCTAATTCCATGAGGCACTTACGAATTGCGAAGGCCGACACGCGCGAGCGGCCTCGAGAGCGGCTGTTCACCGTCGGCCCCGGCGCGTTGACGGTGATCGAACTCCTGGCGATTCTGATAGGTACGGGGACTTCACGGGCGGACGCGCTGGCGGTGGCCCGGAGTCTGCTGGCAATGGCCGGCGGTTCCCTGCGGGGGCTCGCCCGACGTCCGGCGAGTGAGCTGGCCCGGGTCCCTGGCGTGGGACGAGCGAAGGCAGCGCGGGTGGCGGCGGCCCTGGAGCTGGGACGCCGGTCGATCGAGACGGGTGGCGACTCCCCCGTCGAAGTACGCTCGCCGGGGGACGTCTCGCGACGCTGCGGTCCGGCGTTGCGCGATCTCGTGGTCGAAGAGTTCCATCTGCTCACCCTCGACGCGCAGAACCGGATCACCCGCGATCTGCTGATTACGCGCGGGATTCTCAATAGCTCGCTCGTGCATCCCCGCGAGGTGTTCCGGGCGGCGATCGCCGAGGCCGCCGCCGGGGTGATCGTTGTCCACAACCACCCCTCGGGGAGCCCCACGCCGTCTCCGGACGACCGAGCGGTGACGGCGCAGCTGGTGGAGGCTGGGCGCCTCTTGGACATTCCGGTGTACGACCACGTGATCGTAGCCGGCGAGCACTACTTTAGCTTTGCGGAGGCAGGACTGCTGTGACCGGTGCACTGGCGACCGTCGATCAGGCCTTCTCGCAGGCCCTTGGTGAGCGCAAAGACCGCCTCGACCTGCAGATGATCGAGCGTGCCCTCGGGTTCAGCACGGCAGCCCACCGCGGCCAAAAACGGCTTTCCGGCGACGACTTCGTCTCCCACTCCATCGAGGTCGCGAAGATCCTGGTCGAGCAACAGCTGGATACCATCACGATCGTGGCCGCACTGTTGCACGATGTGGCCGAGGATTCGGATGTCACGCTGGAAGAGATTCGGCAGGAGTTCGGACCCGAGATTGGCGGGATCGTAGACGGTCTGACGAAGCTCTCGCATCTCCGATTCCGCTCGGCGGCGGAAGAGCAGGTAGAGAACTACCGGAAACTCCTCCTCTCCATCGCCAAGGACGCGCGGGTGATCTTCGTGAAGCTCGCCGACCGCCTCCACAACATGCGCACCCTGGAGCACCTTCCCAAGGCTCGTCGCGAACGGATCGCCCGCGAGACGCGGGAGATTTACGCTCCGCTGGCGCACCGCTTCGGCATGGCCGGGATCAAGGCCGAGCTGGAGGACTTGGCGTTCAAGTTCCTCGAGGATGATGACTATCGCACGCTGGCTGAGAAACTGCAGTCGGAGCAGGACGAGCGGGAAGTCCTTATCGCGCGTCTCCGGGACCCGTTGGACGCGGCGCTGCGTCGGGCGGGGATCGAAGACTTCGAGGTCACCGGGCGCCCCAAGCACCTGTGGTCGATCTTCCGAAAGATGCGGAACCGGGGGGCCCCGCTGGACGAGATCTTCGATCTGATGGCCGTCCGGGTCTTGATGGGAAATGTCCGGGACTGTTATCACGCCTTGGGCATCATCCACCATAACTGGACGCCGCTCCAGGAGCGCATCAAAGACTACATCGCCTCACCCAAGTCCAACGGCTATCAGTCGTTGCACACGACCATCTTCGGGCCAGGTGGCCAGCTCTACGAAATCCAGATCCGAACCTGGGACATGCATCGGACAGCCGAATACGGTCTGGCCGCGCACTGGGTTTACAAGGAAGGCCGACGGCCAGACGAGATCGACAGCCAACTCGAATGGTTTCGGCAACTGCTAGAACTCCAGCAGGATGCGCACAGTCCCGAAGAGTTCCTCGAGTTCCTGAGGATCGACCTGTATCAGGACGAGATCTTCGTCTTCACACCCAAGGGTGATGTCAAGCGCCTTCCCAAGGACGCCACGGCCATTGACTTCGCATTCGACGTCCACACGGAGGTCGGATTTCACTGTCAGGGTGCCAGGGTCAATGGTCGCATCGCCCCGCTACATCGCGCCCTCAAGAACGGGGACACCGTCGAGATCCTTGCCTCGCCCCATGCGCGCCCGAGCAAGGACTGGCTCAACCACGTGCGCACAGCGCGGGCACGGCACAAGATCCGACGTTGGATCAAAGAAGAAGAAGCCGAACGGAGCGTCGCCCTCGGCAAGGAGATCATGGCGCGCGAGCTGAGACGGCGGCGACTCGACATGCCCGACGACGACGCGTTGACCCAGGCCGCTGAACGGCTTTCGGTGGGATCGGTTGACGCGTTGTACCAGGTCTTGGGACGTGGGGACACACCGATCGGGCAAGTCATCAAAGCGGTCTATCCCGAACGCCCCGCCGACGACCTCCAAGCTCCAAAGCCCACGGCATTCGGGCGGGTGCTGGACCGCATCCGTCTGGGACGCGGAGTCCGGATTCACGGCGTCGACGGGCTCATGGTGCGGTACGCCCAGTGCTGCCAGCCGGTTCCCGGTGACAAGGTCGTCGGCTACGTGACCAAGGGTCGGGGAATCTCCATTCACCGTGGCGACTGTCCCAATCTCCTCACCATGTCAGACGATCCCGAGCGTCGGGTAGAGATTGACTGGCACAAGATGGAGGGTGAGGTCTACGTCGTATGCCTCGGGGTCGTGGGCGAAGATCGCCGAGGTCTGTACGCGGATCTCATGACCGCGATCTCGCAGACGGGCACGAATATCCGGAGCGCGGAGCTGGCCAGTAAGGACGGGGCTATGTTCGGCTCGGTCCTGGTGGAAGTGGAGAACCATGGGCACCTGGCGAAGGTCATGCGAACCATGCGCCGTGTTCGAGGCGTCTCGGAGGTGGAGCGTCGGGAGCCGCCAGCCAAGACAGCGGCAGAGGGATGAGGGATAGGGAATAGGTCCCCTCCTGCTCCGTTTGCCCCTTCTGCCTCTTCAGCCTCTCCCATTGTACACTTCTCTCCATGAGCAGCTTCGATCTCCAGACGCCGTTCGCCCCGGCTGGAGACCAGCCCAGGGCGATCACGGAGCTGGTGGCGGGCCTCGGGCGCGGAGACCGGTACCAGACGCTGCTGGGGGTCACCGGTTCGGGGAAGACCGTGACAATGGCGAACGTCATCGCGCAGTGGGATCGACCGACCCTGGTGCTCTCACACAACAAGACCCTCGCAGCGCAGCTCTACGGCGAGCTCAAGTCGTTCTTTCCCCGGAACGCCGTGGAGTACTTCATCTCCTACTACGACTACTACCAGCCCGAGGCGTACGTGCCGGCCACAGACACGTACATCGAGAAGGACGCCACCATCAATGATGACATCGACCGCCTCCGTCTGCGCGCGACCTCGAGCCTCATGGAGCGGAGCGATGTCATCATCGTCGCGTCGGTGAGCGCCATCTATGGCTTAGGCAGTCCGGCGGAGTATCGCGCGCGAATGGTGCTCGTGCACGAAGACGAAGAGAGGGCGCGGGATACCATCCTCGAGGATCTGGTCAGCATTCAGTATCACCGCAACGATGTCGCGTTCGAGCCGGGTACGTTCCGCGTTCGAGGAGATACCATCGAGGTGTTCCCCGCGTACGAAGAGCAGGCAGTGCGGATCGAGCTGTGGGGCGACACGGTTGAACGCATCTCCAAGATCGACCCTCTTCGGGGCGAGGTCATCGCACGTCTTTCCCGGGCGGCGGTGTATCCGGCTACGCACTACGTCACGACCCGCCCCACCGTCGAACGGGCCGTCAAGGCGATACGGGCAGAGCTTGCGGAGCGGCTCGCCGAGTTTCGCGTTCAAGGGAAACTGCTGGAAGCGCAGCGTGTGGAGTCCCGAACGCGATTCGACATCGACATGTTGCTGGAGGTGGGGACCTGCGCTGGGGTGGAGAACTACAGCCGTCACATCGATGGGCGCCTCCCTGGTGAGCGTCCCGCTTGCCTGTTGGACTATTTCCCCGATGACTACCTGACCATCATCGATGAGTCGCATGCGACGCTCCCCCAGACTTCCGGCATGTACGAAGGGGACCGCTCACGAAAGCTCACTTTGGTGGAGTTCGGGTTCAGGTTGCCCTCGGCGCTCGACAATCGGCCCCTCAATTTCCGAGAGTTCATGTCGCTCACACCGAGGATGCTGTTCGTGTCGGCGACCCCTGGCGACATGGAGCTGGAGCTGTCGGGTGGCGTGGTCGTGGAGCAAATCATTCGGCCCACCGGGCTCGTCGATCCCGCCGTGGAGGTCCGTTCCGTTCGGGGACAGGTCGACGATCTCCTCGCAGAGATCCGAACCTGCGAGGCGGCGCGAGCGCGGGTGCTTGTAACCACGCTCACGAAGCGAATGGCGGAAGATCTCACTGATTACCTCCAGCAGATGGGTGTCCGGGTGCGCTACATGCACTCCGATATCGATGCCATCGAGCGGATGGAGATCATCCGGGGGCTTCGGCTCGGCGAGTTCGACGTGCTCGTGGGGATCAACCTGCTTCGCGAAGGGTTGGATCTCCCGGAAGTAGCTCTGGTGGCCATCCTGGATGCAGATCAAGAGGGATTCCTTCGCTCCGACCGGTCGCTCATCCAGACCGTCGGCCGCGCGGCGCGGAACGAGCAAGGTCGCGCCGTGCTCTATGCCGACCGAATGACAGGCTCGATGCAGCGGGCGATCGAGGAGATGAATCGCCGGCGCACGCGCCAGGAAGCGTACAACCGGGATCACGGCATCACGCCGACGTCCATCCGCAAGTCGGTCGACCAGGTTCGACTGTCGACTCGCGTGGCGGACGCGCGCATGCGCGAGGTCGAGGCCAAAACGGCGCCGGAGGAGCCCCTCGATCGAGAGAGTCTGGTCGCACTGTTGGAACACCAGATGCAAGAAGCCGCTGCCGAGCTCGACTTCGAACTCGCCGCCCAGCTGCGGGACCAGCTGTTGGAGCTCAGGGCGGAGGCGGATCCGGTCCGGCGCTCGCCTCGCGGCGTCGCGCGAGAGCGGGGTGTGACGGCGGCTCGGCGGCGGGCGCGGCCTGGTGTCTGAGACGGCGGTGCGCGAACGACGGTCCGTCTCCATCGAGGAGCTTGAAGCGGAAGCCGCACGCCTGTGGCGCGAGCTGCCGCCGGGCTCCGTGGTATGGCTCTCGGGCGAGCTGGGGTCTGGGAAAACGACTTTCGTGCAGGCGGTCACGCGTGCGGCAGGCGCCGAGTCGGCGCGCAGCCCGACCTTTTCGCTCGTCCACCAATACTCGTCGCCCGATGGCCCGATCGTGCACGCCGACTGCTACCGGCTGCGCGATCCCGCCGAAGCGCTCGACCTCGACTTCCCTGGCCTCGAACGGGATGCCCGGTTGCTCTTGGTGGAGTGGCCCGAACGTGCCGGTGCCTACGCTCCGCCACCCGCCCTCCGACTGCGCTTCGCACACAGTGAGGATCATGAGCGCCGTGTTCTGGAGCGAATCGGGTGAGCGCCTATCTCGCCATCGACACGGCAACCGATACGGGGAGCGTGGCCGTGGGAGAGCCCGGCACCGTGTGGATCGAGGTGATGATAGCCGACCGGCGCCATGCTTCGGCGCTTGTCCCCGCCATCGATCAGGCCTTGAGGCTTGGCGGGGTCGGCTACGAGCAGCTGGTGGGTATCGTCGTGGCGGACGGTCCCGGGAGCTTCACCGGGTTGCGGATCGGTTTCGCCACTGCCAAGGGTATCCTCCAGCAGTACGACGGGCTGGCGCTCTACACGGCGCCATCGCTCCTCGCGACGGCCTGGGGTGCGGCTCCGTTTGCCTGCGGACCGGTGGCCGCGCTCTACGACGCATTGCGCGGAGAGGTCTTTGCCGCCGTCTACGAGTTCGAAGTGGGAGGCGAGAGTGGGAAGCGGGAAGCGGGAGTCTCGAGGTTGAATGTGTTGGTCGCTCCTGAGTTGATGACGGTGCCCGATCTGGCGGCCCGATGCCCCGTTACTCCTGCCTTGGCGGTGGGTGACGGGGCGGCTGCCCATCCGGATGAGATCAGGAGCTGGATTGGTCGAGCCCCGGCCGGGCCGCCTGCGGGTACGCCCCGAGCGAGCGCGTTGCTCGATCTCCTCGCCCTCGACGATGGGGCAGCGCGGACCGACGACCCGCTCGGGTACGAGCCAGTCTATGGTCGGGTTGCCGAGGCGCAAGCCCGGTGGGAACGAGCGCATGGGCGACCGCTATCGGATCCGACGCGCTGAGCCGGGCGACCTGCCTGAGATCGCGGCGATCGAGCGGACGGTATTCTCTGATCCGTGGTCGATCGGGATGTTGCAGTCGTCCCTCCACGCCCTGGCGCTGGTGTCGGAAGACGCGGGGGGGTCAGTGGTGGGATATCTCTTCGCCATCACCTTCGCGGACGATGGGGAGATCCTCAATCTCGCCGTGCATCCGGCGCATCGGAGACGTGGGATCGCCACGGCGCTCACTCGAGCGGGCTGTGCGGCCGTCCAGCAGCGGGGCGCGCGCCGAGTCTTCCTCGAGGTCCGGGTTTCGAACCACGCGGCTCAGCGCTTCTACGACGCGATGGGCTTTGAACAGGTCGGCCGACGGCCGGGTTACTATCGCCGACCTCGTGAGGACGCGCTGCTCATGGTCCGATATTTAGGGCGAGATCCTGGCCCGCGTAGAACTGGTCAGAATCGCGTATCTTTGATTGACAAAAGAACTTAAAGCATCTATAGTTTGACCCCGTCCGGGCTCCACTCCCCAACGTTCTGGAGGTCCATTTTGAGTCGCAGTCTCAACAAGGTGATGCTGATCGGCAATCTGGGAGCGGATCCCGAGATTCGCAGCACCGCCAACGGCACCCGGGTCGCAACGGTGTCGCTCGCCACGAGCCGCCAGTGGAACAACCAAGCTGGCGAGCGGCAGGAGAAGACCGAATGGCACCGTGTCGTGCTATGGAACAACCGGGGCTCGGGCCTGGCGGATCTCGCAGAGAAGTACATGACCAAGGGCGACCGGATCTACGTCGAGGGGCGGGTCGAGTATCGCACCTGGGAGGATCGTGAGGGCAATACCCGCTACACGACGGAAATCATCGCCCGCGAGATCGTCATGCTGTCGCCTCGTGGCGGCGGCGATATGGGTGGCTCACCGGTCCCCGCGCGGAGCGCGCAGCCCGCGGCCGCGCAAGGGAAAACCGAATCGTTCGATGACTTCCCAGAGGCTCTCGATGAGGAAGAGGACGATCTTCCGTTCTAGCCGCATGGTCCTGGTGATCCTCGCGCTGCTCGTCGCGTTCCCAGTGGCGAGCAGCGGGATCGTTTCAGCCCAGGAACCTCAGCCGCAGCAGCCGGCGGTGCACGTGGTCTCACCGGGCGAGACGTTGTGGTCGCTGGCCCAGCGGTATTTCGGCGACCCACTCTTGTGGCCCGAGATCTACCGGCTCAACACGGTGGTGGTAGAGGATCCGCACTGGATCTTCCCGGGTGAGGAGCTTCGGTTGCAGGCGCTTCCACCCGTCGCGATGGACACGACCGGGATTCCGGCTGACGAACAGGCGGTCGTGGGCGTGCGTCCGCCGCCCCCCACGCCGGCCCCTCCGCCGCCGTCAACGGGCGCTGCGCCGAGCATCTTCGCGCAGCAACAGGGTGGGGCCAATGAGTTCATCACGAACCTCCGCGCAGATGCGTACCGCTACAAGCCACTGCGCCGCGGCGAGTTCTATTCGGCGGGGTTTCTCACGGAGCAAGAGCGACTCCCGTGGGCGGATGTGGAAGGCGCAGTGGACCGCCCACGGCTGCGGAATCTCCGCGGCAGCTCTGCCGCGCAACTTCTCGAGGAAATCAGGCTCGTGGCTCCTCGTGGCGCGACGTATCAGGTCGGTGACTCTCTGCTCGTGGCGTGGTTGGGGCGGGAGGTCGAGGGCTGGGGCAACGTGGTTGCCCCGTCGGGAATCGTGACGGTGACCGAGGTCTCCGGGCGTCAGGTGCGAGCTCAGATCTTGGAGCAATTCGGACGCATCGCGGATGGGCAAGTGGCGCTGCCAACCGAACCGTTCCGGGATCCCGGCAACATCGTGCCCGTACCGGTGGAGAATGGTGCGATGGGTCAGATCATCGAGCTGCGCGATCTGAGCGCCATCGCGGGTCAGCAGGATATCGTCTTCGTCGATCTCGGGCGGTCCGATGGCGTCGTCCCGGGAGACGTCTTTGAGATTCTTCGAGCCCGATCGCAGGACGATCCCTTTGCCGACACGCCATTGGAGCAGCTCGGCATCATGCACGTCGTTTTCGTGCGTGAGCGCTCGGCGTCGGCGGTTCTCACCCATATCAGCGGGCTCGGGATCGAGCCCGGCGCGCCCGTACGACTCATCTTGAAGATGCCGTCCTAAAGGACGGCTTCGTCGTCGACGGCACTGGATAGAGCACAGCGCTTCCTTGCGTTTCGTGAGCCCGGCGGAGTGGAGAAGCTCCCCGCTCCGCCGGTGCTTACGTCTGTCGACGCCACGATGAAGACTCCCACCGCCGCCAGGGGCGTGCGGACGAGCTCGCCGCGCGCTTCGGAAGTCGCACGGCGACCATCGACGACGCATGGGCGCTGGTGGCGGAGGTGGACCTCCTCGTCTGCGCCACGTCGGCACCGCACCCGATCGTGACGACGCGAAAGTTCGAGGGTCCGGTGGCGCAACGCCGGGGCGATCTGTTATGCATCCTCGACATCGCGGTACCGAGAGATGTCCTTCCGGACGTGGGCCGGCTAGCGGGGGTTGTCCTCTACGACGTTGACGATCTCGAGGCCGTCGTGGAAGCACGCGTGGGCGCTCGCCGGAAGGAGATGCCCGCGGCGGAACGCATTGGCGCCGTGAGGCGGGTCTCTCTTGGCGGTGGTTCCGGGGGCGTGAGGTGATGCAGACGATCGCGACGCGGCGGCGGCGCACAGAGGCCGTGAGAGTGCAGGAACGACAGGCCGCGCTCCGCAAGCTCAGCCATCTTCCCCCCAGCGACACCCGCCGCATCACGCACCTCATCCGAACGCTCGTGAACAAGTTGTTACACGAGCCCACCGTGCGTCTGCAGCAAGCCGCCGGTAACGGACGAGCCCATGAGCTCTTGGACGCCTTGGCGTATTTGTTCAATCTGGACACACCACACTCGGTGGGAGAGAAGGAGCGTAAATGACCGAGCACGCCCTCGTGACCGGTGGAGCGGGCTTCATCGGATCACACGTTGCCGACGGGTATCTCGCGGCCGGTTACGACGTCACAGTCCTGGACAATCTTTCGAGTGGGCGGAGAGAATACGTTCCGGCCCGAGCCACGTTTGTCGAGGCAGACGTCGGCTCTCCGGAAGCGCGTGGGCTGCTCACCAGTGGCGGGTTCACCGTCCTCAATCACCACGCCGCGCAGATGGACGTCCGCGTCTCCGTGCGGGACCCCGAGTTCGACGCTCGGGAGAACATCCTGGGGCTGCTGAATCTGCTGGAAGGGGTGTGTGCCGGAGGGGTGCGGCGGGTCGTGTTCGCCTCGTCGGGCGGGGTGGTCTATGGGGAGAGCGCCGACCCGCCGCATCCGGAGTCTGCCCCCAAGCTCCCGATGTCTCCCTACGGCGTGAGCAAGCTCTCCTCTGAGTTCTATTTGGCCGCCTACACCCAGCTCCATGGCCTAGAGGTCGTGTCGCTGCGTTACGCTAACGTCTACGGTCCCCGACAGAGCCCTCACGGTGAGGCTGGCGTCGTGGCCATCTTTGGGAATCGCCTGAGGGAGGGTGAGCCCCTTACCATCTACGGTGACGGGAAGCAAACGCGTGACTACGTGTTCGTGGGTGACGTGGTCCGGGCGAACCTCGCGGCGACCCGGTGGGCAGTTCCCGCGGTCCAGACCATCGATGACGTCGCCTTCAATGTCGGGACTGCCGTGGAGACGAGTGTCTTGGAGCTCGCAAAGGCGCTTCTGCACGCGAGCGGCGCGTCTGTGCCGTTGACGCATGCGCCGGAGCGGCGGGGGGAGCTCCTGCGAAGTGCTGTGAGCCCCGAGAAGGCAGCGCAGCTCCTCAATTGGCGACCTCAGGTCCAACTCTCGGACGGCCTACGTGAGACCTATGAGTGGATCGTCGAGGCCGCGGCGTGATGTTCCAAGTCGGAGGAGCTCTTCCGAGCACTGTATGGGAGCTCATCCAGGTGTCGAGTGCTGCCACCAAAGGCGTGCTGGTGGTTTTGGTCCTCTTCTCGGTAATCTGTTGGTTTCTGATCCTCCTGAAAGCCCTCCAGTTCCGACGGACGCGACAGCGCGGTGATCGATTCTTCCGAGCGCTCCAGCGCACCACGCGCCTCAAGGAGGCGTATCACATGGTGATGAAGCTCCCCCCTTCCCCGTACAGCCGGTTGCTTCGGGAGGGTGTGAACTTCTTCTCGGAGCTGCTACCCGGTGCGCTCCAGGAGGATCGCGACCTGCAGAACGTCCTCACGCCTACGCAGCTCGAGGCGCTTCGCATGGTGCTGGCGAAGGAGATGAGTGCCGAGCGGGATCTCATGGCCCAGTTCATTCCGTGGCTCGCGACTATCGGGTCGGTGAGCCCACTCCTGGGTCTCCTCGGCACCGTGTTGGGCGTCATGGACGCGTTCCTGGGAATCGCCGCTGGTGGGTCGGGGAACATCGCCGCGGTGGCGCCGGGTGTTGCGGAGGCCCTGATCACGACCGTGGTGGGCCTGGCCGTGGCGATCCCGGCTATCATCGCGTACAACCTCTTCGTGAACCGTCTGGGGATCTTTGCTGGTGAGTTGGAGGGGTTCGCCTACGAAATCGTCGGGACCATGGCCCGCGAGGGAAGGATCTGAGCCATGAACAGAGGTGGGTTACGGGGGCATGGCGAGCTGGATTTGGTGGCCGGTATCAACGTCACATCCTTGGTGGATGTAGCCTTCGTGCTCCTCATCATATTCATGATCACGGCGCCCATCATGCAGGGAGGGGTCGACGTCCAGTTACCCCGGGCCGAGGCGCGCCCGCTGCAGCCCAAGGAAGGACTCGTTGTTTCCGTCGACCGACAGGGGCAGATCTTCGTCGATGAAACAGCTCTCTCATATGAGGACTTCCGCGCTACGTTCCCGGCCATCGTGTCCGCCCGGGACCCCACGGGGATTTATCTGCGTGCCGACCGCCGGGTGACCTATGGTGAGGTAGTGCGGGTATTAGCCATCATGCGGACGTCGGGCGTCGGAGACGTCGGGTTGGTGGCCGAGGCAGAGGAGATCGGCCGATGAGCCCCGCGTGGGGGCGCACGCGCCGGCAACAGCAAGAGCGCGGCTCGGGGGTCGCGTTCCTCGGCACCGTCACCCTCCACGGCCTGGTGGCAGGGCTGATGCTATGGTCGCCCTCGACCATGCGGCGTGCGGTTCCGCCCGTCTATAGCGTGTCGCTGGTCGCCGCGCCCAGACCGGAGCCCCAACAGCGGAGGGCCCCCGAGGCGGTGGAGCGTGCTGCCGAGCGTCCGGCGCCGCTCGAATCGAGGCGTCCACAGCGCACCTCGGTGGCGAAGACCCCCCCGCCACCGGCGAAACCCGAAGAACGGGAGCCCGCGCCGCGGACCAACGCGGCCGAGGAGCTCGCCCCGGGCGCCGAGCCGTCCACGGGTACCGATGTCGCGACGGTCAAAACAGAAGGGGTCGACTTTCCCTACCCGGAATACCTTCGCAACATCGTTGGTCAGGTCTATCGCCGGTGGCGGCGACCCACTGGTACGCAATCCTATCGGGCGGAAGTCATGTTCTTCATTCACCGGAACGGCAGGATCTCCAACCTCCAATTCATCACGCGCTCCGGGAACTTCGCGTTCGATCTGGAAGCGCAGGGAGCTGTGGAGGCCGCTGGCAACGCCGTTGCGTTCGGGCCGCTGCCTGAGGAGTATCCCGCCGACGTGCTGCCCGTGAACTTCTTCTTCGATCCCGAAAGGGTGCGATGAGGCGGGCGACAGCCTGGGTAGTCTTCGCGGTGTCGGCGACGGCCGGGGCCTCCGCGGTCCCCGTGGTTGGGCAGGATACCATCCCGCCCATCGAAGGTGGAGTGCGTCTCGGAATCACCTACACGCCCGGCATGCGACCCGGGATGCTCGTATTGGGTGGGCCTCGCACGGCCGTCCTGGACTCGGTGCGAACAATCCTCCGGCGCGACCTCGATTTCAGCGATCAGTTCGAGATCATCACACTTCCGGAGGGTGACGGCCTCATGATCGGGATGGGCCCCGTTGCGCCCCCGGACGTGCAGGCACGCCCTTCCGGCGTGTTCGTCAACTATCCCCTGTATGCGGCGCTCGGTGCCGACTACTCGGTAGGAGTGTTCACGGGATCCGACTCGACTCGGTTGCAGGTGAGGCTCTACGACGTGCACGGCGAGTCAGAGCGGCGTGAGTTTGGGCTGCCCGTGGGGGATGTCGCCGATCCCGAGTTTCGCATGGTGGTGCATCGGGTCGCGGATGGAATCGTTCGCGCGGCCACGGGCGTGCCGGGGGTCGCTGCCACCAAGGTGGCCTTCATCCAGGGAAAACGGCTCTACGTCGTCGATTCCGATGGAGCGAACCGCGCGCCCGTCTCTCCGGCAGGGATGAGCGCGTTTTCGCCCGCATGGGACCCCTGGGGGGAGCGAATCGTCTTCGCAGAGCTGACGCGGGGACTGGCGAAGCTTCATTTGCTGGGTTTGACCGACGGCACGCCGCGCGTGGTCCCGCCAACGAATGACCTGTTGAATTTCGCTGCGACGTTCTCTCCCGATGGTCGACTGCTCGCTTTTTCCCGGAGTGGGGAACATGGGACCGACGTCTACAGCTATAACCTCGCGCAGGACTGTTGTTTACAGCGCTTGACGGTGGGCAGGTTTTCCGATAACCTATCCCCGACGTTTAGCCCCGATGGACGCCGGATCGCGTTCGTGTCCACTCGGGTGGGGCCTCCACAGATCTACGTGATGTCGGTAGATGGGACGGGTCAGGAGTTGTTCGCACCGTTCGATTACGGGGTGACCGGGAGTTCCAACGCCCCGGAGTGGTCGCCGGACGGGACGCAGATCGCGTTTCACCGGGACGTCGCGGGGAGCCCTCAGATCTTTCTGATGGATGTGCGCTTCCGTGAGGTGCGGCAGCTCACGAGCGCGGGCCGGAACGAGGACCCGACATGGGCGCCGGACGGTCGGCACTTGGCGTTCATCTCCTCTCGGACCGGATCCCGTCAGGTATGGACCATCGATACCGAGACCGGACGGGTACGGCAGCTGAGCGCATTCGGCGGTGCCCGGCTACCGGCCTGGTCTCCACATATTCCAGTGCAAAATCAACCCTCAAGGTAGGAGTGACGATGCGACTGAGCCTTTCCATTACCGCTGGGCTGGCCGTGATCCTCGTGGCCGCGGCGTGCGGCGGCGGCGGCCAGCCCCAGGTGGCCGTCGGGCCGGATCCCGATTCCATTGCCCGTGAGCAGCGTATCCGGGACTCCATCGCTGCCGCCGAACGTGCCCGCCGGGACAGTATCGCGCGGGCGGAAGAAGCGCGGCGTCGGGCGCGGGCGGATTCCATCGCCAGTGCGCGGGCGGAGACAGAGGCCGTGCTGGCCATGGTTGCCGAGCGCATCCACTTCGACTTCGACCGATCGAACATTCGTCCCGGCGAGGACACGGGGATTCTCGAGCAGAAGCTCCGAGTCCTACAGGCGAATCCGGGCCTGCAGGTCGAGATCGTGGGGCATTGTGACGAGCGCGGCTCCGATGAGTACAACCTGGCTCTCGGCCAGCGGCGCTCTCTCTCGGCGAAGCAGTTTCTCGTGGATCGGGGGATCAATCCGGACCGAATCTCGGTACGATCCATGGGAGAGGAGCAACCAATCGATATGGGTCACGACGAGGATGCCTGGGCCCAGAACCGGCGTGATGAGTTCATCGTCATCGCCGGTGGTGACCAATTGAGTCGACCACCGGGAATGTGACGCGACCGTCCCTAGCTCTCGTTGCAGCGAGCGTCGCCCTGGGTGGCTGTGCCCTCAAGGGCGACGTTCGTCGTGTGGAAAGCGAGGTCCAACGCCTCGCGGACGAGTCGGCGCAGAACGACTCGAGGCAGGTCGTCCAGCTGGATCGCATCATCGCGCTGCTGGATTCTCTGGTCATGGAGCAGCGCCGCATCGCCGCCGTGTACGGGGACATGCGGGGCGACATGACAGAGGTACAGCGCCAGCTCCTCCAGATTCAGGAGCTAACCGGCCAGAGTCAGGCCCGCCTGTCGGAACTGCGCTCGCAAATCGAGGGCCGGCAGCGACCGAGGCCCGGGCCGCCTCGGGAGCGAGCGCCCGGGCAGGTGCCGGTGAGCCCGCAGCCGCAACCCGCGCAGCCGCAACCGGTCCCCGTTGGGCCCACGCTCACGGCGCAGGAGCTGTACGATCTGTCGTTGCAACAGCTGCGGCGGGGTAGCCCCGAGACAGCCAGGGCCGGATTCGGGAAGCTCCTCAGCGACCACCCGAACCACACGCTGGCGGGCGATGCGCAGTACCTCATTGGCGAGTCGTGGGACCAGACCAACCCCGACTCGGCGAAGGCTGCGTACGACGAGGTGGTGGAGCAATACCCCGACTCGCGTCGCGCCCCGGCGGCCCTCTACAAGTTGGGCCTCATCGCCGAGCGCGGCGGCGACCTCGAGGCCGCCCGGTTGTATTACCTGCGGGTGGTCTCCGGGTACCCTCGGTCAGACGAAGCCGAGCTCGCACGCGCCAAGCTCAGTAGCCCCGGGGAGGACAGCAGTGAGGGGTAAGGAGTAAGGAGATGGAGTAGGCAGTGAGTGGTGGGGTGGCCTCCTCACTCCTCACTCCTGACTCTTACTCTTACTGCCTATGAGTGCCTCGAGGTCGAAGGGCGAGATGCCCTTCCTCGACCACCTCGAAGAGTTGAGGTGGCGCATCCTGTGGAGCCTGGCGGCCCTCGTGCTGGGTACGGTGGCCGGGTTCATCCTCGTTCAGCAGTTCGACATCCTGGGGTTGATCAAGGAACCCGTCACTCCCTTCCTGCCCGAGGGGAAGCTGTTCATCACGCGCCCCACGGACGCGTTCATTCTCACCCTCAAACTCGCGGTGATCATCGGCGTCGTCATCGCGGCTCCGGTGATCTTCGCGCAGGCGTGGTCGTTTCTCGCCCCTGCCCTGTACGAGCACGAGAGACGCTACATCATCCCGGCCCTCGTTGCCGGGGTGGGTCTGTTTGTGGCGGGCGTTCTCATGGCCTATCTCTGGGTGCTCCCGGCCGCCCTTCGCTTCCTCCTGCGTTTTCAGCGGGCCGATCTCGAGTCCATCATCACCGCAAACGAGTATCTGGGGTTTGCTCTCCAGTTCATGATCGCCTTCGGGCTCGTCTTCCAGCTGCCGATTGTCATCGTGATGTTGTCGGCATTGGGGCTGGTACAGCCCGAGACATTCGCCAAACATCGACCAATCGCCCTGGTGGTCGCCTCGGTGCTGGCGGCACTTATCACGCCCCCGGATGTAATCTCCATGGTGTTGATGATGCTGCCCCTTGTGGTGCTGTACGAGGTCGGCATCCTGATCGCGCGGCTCATTCGTCGTCGGCGGAAGCAACCCAGTATCGGGGTCACCGTGCTGGTCGCGGCCGCCCTCTCCCTATGGTCGGGAACCGCGGAAGCGCAGGAGCCCGCTCGTCCGCCACCGCCCGATAGTGCTGTGCCCGGTCGGCTCCCCGGCGATACGCTACCGCAGCCCCTCGACACCGCTGCGGCACGGCGCCTCGGACTGCCCTCGGCACCATCGCGGAGTCTTCCCGGTGCGGACTCCGTGCTCCAGGCACTGATGCGGCTCGAGGGTTACACCGCCATCCGCTATGCGGCGGACAGTATTACCCTGTTCGGGGAGTCGCGCGAGGTCCTGTTGAGGGGATCCGGTCTCGTCGAGCGGGAAGGGAGCATACTGGAGGCAGACACGGTGAGCTTCCTCCAGGCCGAGTGTCGCATGCTGGCGCGGGGCGATCCGGCGTTATTCGACGAGGGGACGGTGCTCGTCGGCGCCGGGATGCGCTACAACACCTGCGATTACCGTGGAATCGTCTCGGCGGCCCTGACCAGCTTCCAGCAGTCGGGCGTGACCTGGTACCTGCGCGGTGGGATCGGGGTCGATTCGGCCTCGATGAGGATGTACGCCGGCTCGAGCTCCGTGACGAGCTGCGATCAGCCCACTCCCCACTACCACTTTGCTGCGGGGCGGGTAAAGTGGGTCTCCAACAGCATCATGGTGGCGCGACCCGCGGTGCTGTACGTGAAGGACGTCCCCATCCTGTGGTTGCCCTTCATCTTCCAGGACATGCGCCAGGGTCGGCGCAGCGGGTTTCTGATCCCCCGGTTCGGCCTGGCCGATTTGGTACGTCCGACCGAGGGATATCAGCGGACCATCAGCAATATCGGCTACTACGTCGCACTCAGTGACTACTTAGATCTGCAAGCATCCTTCGACTGGTTCTCGGGCAACTACCGGGCAGTGAACGGGCAGGTGCGATATCGCTGGCTGGATCGGTTCCTGTCGGGGGGGATCTCGATTTCCCGCATCTTCGAGTCCGGGCAGGATGACCTGCCGGGCGCGAAATCGCTGCGCCTCCAGTGGAATCACCAGCAGAGCTTCGATGCGCGCACCAAGCTCACGGCCGGCGTGGACTTCGCTACCAGCGCGCGCGTGGTTCAGCGCAACACGGTCGATCCCCTGGTGCAGACCGCTAACCTCAACAGTCGCGGCACGTTCAACAAACAGTTCGGCTGGGGCACGCTCAGCCTTGGCGGAAGCCGATCGCAAGATCTGAGCAACGGCGGGGTGAGTCAGACACTCCCGAGCCTCAGTCTCACGCCCCGGCCGCTCAACTTCGGGGAGGTGCTCACCTGGTCACCCTCGCTGTCGATCACGAGGACGCAGACACTCGACCAGACGCCGGGCGTCGAAGTGTTGGGGCCGCCTGCGGCGGGCCTGGAACAGGTCGATTCCATCTTCCCGGATACCCGCACCACGCAGATGTCTTTTCGCACCCCACTGCGTATCGGGCGGTGGAACTGGCAGAACGACATACGGTACAGCGACTTTCTGACCACGCGGCCGCCCTTACCGGTGACGCTCCCCGACCCGGACAATCCCGACGACAGCGTGACGCTCTTCTTCAGTGAGGACTTCCGAACAGAGTTCGATTGGAATACCGGCATCGGCCTGCCGACGATCTTCCCCTCGTCGTGGAAGATCCAGCCGTCGGTGGGCATTCGGAACACCACGTCGGGGCCGTTCTTGCTGCGGAATCGTTTCACCAACGGCGACTTCGTGAGCCAGGGGAAGCGGTTCTCCTTCGGCGTGGGTGTGACGCCCACCGTCTTCGGATTCTTCCCGGGCTTCGGTCCGATTCAGCGCATTCGCCACTCGTTCTCACCGGTCATCAGCTGGAGCTATGCACCGTCAGCGACGGTGCCGGAGGCCTTTGCGAGGGCCCTCGATCCCACCGGGCGGGTGCGACGCGAAAGCCCGACCCTTCACACCGTGAGCGCCTCGCTCTTCCAGACCTTCGAGGCGAAGCTCAAGCCGCCGGCCGACGACACGACGGGACAGGCCGAGCCACGGAAGATCAAGTTGCTGACGATTCAGACGTCGGCCATCGGGTTCGACTTCGTGCAGGCGAAAGAGGAGGGGCGAACCGGGTGGACGACCCAGACGCTCACCAACCGATTCACGAGCGATCTCCTCCCTGGCTTCAGTATCTCGACGACGCACGATCTCTGGGACGGGCGCGTCGGCTCCGATACCTCGGACTTCGATCCGTTTCTCACGTCGCTCTCGGCCCGGTTCAGCATCACCGGCCGGACGATCGGTGGGATTCTCGGGCTCTTCACGGGCAAGGAGCCACCGCCGGACGAGGGTCCGCAAGTAGCCGGTGTACCGAGCCCGGAAGAGTTCATCCAGCCGGCGGGAACGGGTCTCGGGCCGCGGCCGGGGCTCGATGGGTCCATCGAGGCGATCGGCGGGCCGCCTGGAAGAGGGGGCTTTCGGGCCGCCATCACGTTCGACGAGCGACGAGCCCGACGTCCCGACGACGCCACCGTTGCGCCTGCCAGCACCGACAATCGCACGCTGGGCTTCAACATCAGCTTCCAGCCCACGAACGATTGGTCTGTTTCCTGGAGTACACAGTACAACTTCACGGACAAGGAGTTCGGCCAGCACATCCTGCGATTGGACCGAGATCTCCATCGGTGGCGGGCGACGTTTGCCTTCACCAAAGCCCCGAACGGCAACGTGGCGTTCAACTTCTTCATCTCGTTGACGGATCAGCCCGAGGTCAAGTTCCAGTACGACCAGCGCTCGGTGAGTCGATAGGTGCGGGGTGCTCGGTGTTGGGGAGGAGGAATCCGAGCCCCGGCCACTGTACGCCGCGTCGTCCTCGAAGTAGGACGTCTCGCTCAGCGGTTCGCTCTAGTCAACTTATTGTAGAACAATAAGTTAGGTTTTCAGCGCCAATGGCATGCCATATGCCAGTTTGGTACAGCGAGTTCAACCATGGAGCGGGGTGATGAGACGACTCTTGGTGTTAGCCGCCGTCGTGCTGACGGGCACGGCCTGCGAGGACACGTTGGCTCCGCTCCTCGATCCTCCACTGAACCTCACCTACGAGCTCGAGCCCAGTGGAGACCCCGAGCTGCCAGCGGGGATTCTCCTGCGATGGGATCCCGTGCAGAGCGACCTGCTCGAGGTCTATCGCGTCTACTCTCGCCTGGATGGCCTCGGCGACTTCGATCTCCGTGGGGCCACGACGTCGAGCACGTTCCACGATGGGGGAATCCCCGACCTGGAGTATTACGTCGTGGCGGTGGACATCGACGGCCAGGAAAGCAGCCCCAGCAACGTCGTTCAGGTCGACGAGCGCCTCAGGCTCGAGGCCCCGTCGTTTCTGAGTAGCACGAGCCTAGATGGCGCCATCCATCTCGCGTGGTCAGACAACCCGTTCGTGTCTGCGCCGGATGGTTTTCGGCAGTACCGGGTTTACAGCGCCTCGTTCTCGCTCGACGACGGTCTGTGCGGAGCGAGTTGGGTGCTGGAGGGAACCACGGTCGCGCCGGAGTTTCTCGCGGGCGCTCTCACCAACGGAGTGCCGCGCTGTTATGCCGCAGCCGCAGAAAGTATCGAGGGGTGGGAGAGCCTCTGGTCGCCCATCCGCGCGGATACCCCGCGACCGGATGCGCGGAACGTGTTGGTATACGCTTTCCAGGCTGATCAGACCGTCAGCGGGTTCCGGTTCTTCCAGGATGCAAACGCCGATGGGCAGGTGGGTGCCCTCGAGCTCGGCATCGTCACCGATGGAGGCCGCACGGACATCGACTTCTGGATGGACCGTGACGCCAATGGCGATTTCTTCTTCGTGCCGGAACGATTGGGAACAGAGATCGCGCTCTACAGCCCCGGCCCCATCGAGGACCTCACCGCGATCGATATCGCTCCGGAGGCAGGGTACAGCCGACAGGCCATTCAGGCCGTCCCGGGGTTCGGGTACGTCTTCCAGATGGACGGGGGTGACGGGTTCGCGCGCTTTGGCGCGATCCGCGTGACCCACGTCGGTGCCGACTTCATCATCTTCGATTGGAGCTACCAGACGGATCCGGGCAATCCGGAGCTGTCGATCGGTGGAGGCGTGAAGTTGCACCGAGGGGGGATGACAGTCGTGCCTCGCTAGGCCGGCCGCGAGCGGTCTGTGGTGTGTGGGCTTCCCGGGCGTCCATCAGCTCTCCGTCAATCGCCCTGATGCCCGGGGAGCCCCCGCTCACCGCTCACCACCGCTCACCCGCGTGGGCCAACCGGACCAAGGAGCGCAGCACGAGGCACTCCCCACTCCGTTCTTCAGGGAATACATTCCCTATTCAGCATGCCCCACACCATCACCCTCACAGGAGACTCGCTCACCCTTGCCGACCTCGTCGTGGTTGCACGCCAGGGAGCGCAGGTACGAATTGCACCCAATGCAGCCGCGCGGGCCGATCGGTCACGCGCCGCGATCCAGCGGCTCGTGGAGCGCGGAGCGGCGGTCTATGGCGTGAACACCGGGTTTGGACGCCTGGCCAGTGAGCGTATCCCGTCCGATAACATCCGCCAGCTGCAGCGTAATCTCATTCTGAGCCACGCATCCGGGATGGGCGATCCGCTGCCCCCCGACGTCGTTCGTGGCATGATGCTCCTGCGAGCCAACGTGTTGCTCAGGCCGACCAGCGGCGTTCGACCCCTGCTGGCGGAACGCCTCGCGGCGATGCTCAACGCAGCCATCCACCCCGTGGTGCCTGAGCAGGGAAGTGTGGGTGCGAGCGGCGATCTCGCTCCACTCTCCCACATGGCAATGGCGCTCATCGGCGAAGGGGACGTCGACGTCGGTCCGCCTATCATCGGGGGAGACGCGAAGCCGGTGCGGCTCCCGGCAGGCCAGGCGCTTCGGGACGCGGGCCTGGACCCCATCGAGCTAGAAGCCAAGGAAGGGTTGGCCTTCATCAACGGCACCCAGGCTCAGTCGGCCATTCTGGCTCTCGTGGCGCACGATGCCCGGAATCTTTGGCGAACGGCCCACGCCGCCGCGGCGATGAGTATCGAAGCGTTGCTGGGAACCCCCGTTCCCTTCGAGCAACGCATTCACGACGTCCGGCCACACCGGGGACAACATCGATCCGCCGAGTTGTTGCGAGAGCTTATCGAAGGCAGTGAGATCCGGGAATCGCATCGCACACACGACCCGCGGGTGCAGGACGCCTACAGCCTCCGCTGCGCGCCCCAGATTCTGGGCGCGGTGTGTGACGCCATCGAGTTCGCGGCGGGGGTGGTCGAGGTGGAGCTCAATGCGGCCACCGACAATCCACTCGTTTTCGGGGATGAGATCGTATCCGGGGGGAATTTCCATGGGCAGCCCGTAGCCCTCGCGTTGGATGTGCTGGCCATCGCTCTCACGACGTTGGCCGGTGTCGCGGAGCGGCGCATCGAGCGGATGGTGAATCCCGATCTTTCCCAGGGGCTACCCCCTTTCCTTACGTCCAATGCGGGGCTGCAGTCGGGGTTGATGATGGTGCAGATCACCGCCGCCTCGCAGGTGGCGGAATGCCGCGTGCTGGCGACGCCGGCGAGCGTGCAGTCGATTCCCACCGATGCCAACCAAGAGGACTTCGTTCCGATGAGCATGGTCGCTGCATACAAAGCGCAGCGTATTCTGCGCAACGCGCAACGTGTGGTTGCGGCCGAGTTGATTACGGCCGCGCAGGGACTGGAGTTTCGCAAGCCGTTGCGTCCCGGACGTGCGGTGGAGGAGGTCTATTGTCGAGTGAGGGAGATGGTGTCGCCCCTGACGGACGATCGTTCTCTCACGCCCGACCTGGAGCGCGTAACCGCCCTGGTAGCCCAGGAGGCGCTGATATGACGCAGACAACGGCGGGGAGGGTGGTGCGGGCTGCTCGCGGCACCGCGATCTCGTGCCGCGGATGGATTCAGGAAGCGGCGCTCCGCATGCTGACAAACAACCTCGACCCGGAGGTTGCCGAGCGACCGGAGGACCTGGTCGTCTATGGGGGGACCGGACGCGCCGCCCGCAGCTGGGAGGCGTTCGACGCCATTTGCGCGAGTCTGCAGGTACTGCGCAGCGACGAGACACTCCTGGTGCAGTCCGGCAAGCCCGTCGGGGTGTTCACCACCCATGAGGATGCGCCTAGGGTGCTCATTGCCAACTCGAACCTAGTGGGTCGGTGGGCGACGTGGGAGCACTTTCGGGAGCTCGAGCGCGCGGGTCTGACCATGTACGGGCAGATGACGGCGGGCAGCTGGATCTACATCGGCACACAAGGAATCCTGCAAGGCACCTACGAGACGTTCGGGGCGGTGGCTGCTCGTCATTTCGACGGCTCGCTGGCGGGACGGATCGTGCTCACCGGTGGCCTCGGGGGTATGGGCGGCGCGCAGCCCCTGGCTGCCACCATGCACGGCGCCGCGATGCTGGCGGTGGAAGTTGACCCCGAGCGCATCCGCCGCCGTCTCGAGACGCGCTATCTCGACGTCATGACGGAGTCGTTGGATGACGCGTGGAGACAGGTAACCACCGCGCGGAAACAGCGGGCAGCGCTGTCGGTGGGACTGGTGGGCAACTGCGCCGACGTGCTCCCCGAGATGGTGCGCCGGGGCTGGGTTCCCGACGTCATGACCGATCAGACCTCGGCGCACGACACCTTGAGCGGGTACGTCCCGGCGGGGATCGACCTCGAGGCAGCCCTGCGGCTCCGGGAGTCGGATCCCGGCGAGTACGTCCGGAGGGCGACCGCGTCCGTCGCGGTGCACGTTCGAGCGATGCTCGATCTGCAAAGCCGCGGCGCCGTCGCTTTCGACTACGGGAACAACATCCGGGCTGAAGCGCGAGACGCCGGCGTCGAGGAGGCCTTCGACATTCCCGGGTTCGTCCCTGAGTACATTCGGCCTCTCTTCTGTCAGGGGCGGGGGCCGTTCCGCTGGGTGGCGCTGTCGGGGGACCCTGCTGATCTCCACCGGACCGATGAGCTCGTCCTCGAGCTCTTTCCAGAGAACGAGCAGCTCGCCCGATGGATTCGTTTGGCGCGGCAGCGGGTGTCGTTCCAGGGGTTGCCCGCCCGCATCTGCTGGTTGGGGCAGGGCGAGCGGGCCCGGTTCGGTGTGGCCATGAACGAGCTGGTGCAACGTGGTGAGCTTTCGGCTCCCATCGTGATCGGCCGTGACCACCTCGATACGGGCTCGGTGGCGTCGCCATTCCGCGAGACAGAGGGGATGCGGGATGGGTCCGATGCCATCGCCGATTGGCCCATTCTCAACGCCCTCCTCAACACGGCCTCCGGCGCCTCGTGGGTGTCGTTCCATCACGGTGGCGGTGTGGGGATCGGTAACAGCCTGCATGCGGGACAGGTGATCGTCGCCGATGGCACTCCGGGGGGTGCACGCCGCCTCGAGCGAGTGCTCACCAACGATCCGGGTATCGGGGTCGTGCGCCATGCCGACGCCGGATATCCCGACGCCGTCGCCACGGCGCGGGCCCATGGCCTGGAGCTTCCCATGGCAGGAGGAGACGACTGACCACCCTGCTCGTCGGGGCTTCGCAGATCGTCACGTGTCGCGGGCCCGCGCGGGCGCGCCGTGGTGCCGAAATGGCGCAGCTGGAGGTGTTGGAGGACGCAGCGGTCCTCATAGGCGACGACGGACGGATCGATGGGGTGGGGCCCTATCGGGAGGTGCGGGCCCGGGCGCCGGGCGCGCTGATCGAAGAGATCGACGGCGTGCTCTTCCCCGGTTTCGTCGACGCGCACACGCATGGCGTGTTCGGTGCCGTCCGGACCGCTGACCACGAACGGCGGGCGAAGGGCGAGTCGTACCAGGCCATCGCCGCGGCTGGCGGCGGCATCCTGTCGACGGTGCGTGACGTGAGAGCGCGTTCGCTCGCCGATCTCACCGATCTCACCCGACGCCGCCTCACCCACCTGCTGGCACTCGGCACGACAACGGCTGAGATCAAGTCGGGGTACGGCCTGTCGGTCGAAGCGGAGCTCAAGCAACTGCAGGTGATCGCCGGTCTTTCCCGAAGTGGACCGTCACTCGTGCCGACGTTTCTGGGAGCCCATGAGTTCCCGCTCGAGTACCGCGAGAATCGTGACGAGTACGTCCGGCTGGTGACGGAAGAGATGCTGCCGGCGGTCGCGCGTCAGGGGATCGCGCGATTCTGCGATGTCTTCTGTGAACCCGGCGTCTACACCCCGGGACAGTCTCGTCAGGTCCTCGAAGCGGCGAAACGGTACGGGCTCGGCCTCAAGATGCACGCCGACGAACTCGAAGGATCCGGCGGGGCGGAGTTGGCGGTGAGCCTGGGCGCCGTGAGTGCCGATCATCTGGCAGCCGTGTCAGACGACGGAATCGCCGCGCTGGCCGCCGGCGAGACGGTGGCTGTGCTCTTGCCGGGGACGATGCTGTTCCTGGGTCGGTCCCAGCAGGCTCCCGCGCGGCGGCTGGTGGACGCCGGCGCAGCGGTGGCGCTGGCGACCGACTTCAATCCCGGCAGCTCACCAGGGATGAGCCTTCCCCTCATGGCGATGCTCGGCGTCTCGCAGCTGGGGTTGCTCCCGGCCGAGGCGATCGTGGCGATCACGGTCAACGGGGCGGCGGCAGCCGGCGTGGCCGACGACCGGGGACAGATCGCTCCCGGATTTCGAGGGGATCTGGCTTTGCTGACGGTCGGAGAGTGGCGGGAGCTCCCCTACTGGTACGGCACCAACCTGGTTTCCCAGGTGTGGGTGGGCGGTGTGGGTTGTCACCCCGGAAGGGGCCCTCTACCTTACTTAGTTTGAAAGAGTTTGAAAGCCTTAAGCGGCCGTCATCAACCCCAACGAGGTCTCTCCTGAACGTCGAGAAAGCCAAGGACCGCGCCCGGAAACTCGAGCTCAAGGGGCAGTTCGACAAGGCGATCCAAATCTACACGAGGCTCATCCGGGAGCTCGAGAACACGCCCGACCTATACCATGAGCTTTCGCTCTTCAATAAGGTCGGCGATCTGTATCTGAAGACTGGTGCGGTCCAGCCGGCCGTGGAGATGTACGAGCGGGCGGCCAGCCTGTATGCCGAGTCGGGCCTTCCCAACAACGCCATCGCGCTTTGCAACAAGATCCTCCGGAACGCGCCGGGGCGCACGCAAGTCTATCTCAAGCTGGCGCAGCTGATGGTGCTGCGCGGCTTCGTCTCGGAGGCCAAACAGAACCTCCTGGAGTACGCCGAACGGATGCAGCGCGGCGGGAGATTACAGGAAGCATTCCAGGCCTTGAAGGAGTTTGCCGATCTTTCTCCGGCCAATGAAGAGATTCGGCTCTTGCTTGCGGAGCAGCTGAAAGCGGCTGCCCGGACCGACGAGGCTCGGGAGCAGCTCGACAAGCTGTACTCCGAACTCCAGGCGACGGGCGACCGCCGCCGATCTCGACTCACGCTGGAAAAGATCCGGGCCATCGATCCCGAGTATGACCTCGAAGGTGCCGTTCCCACCGCCGCCCCCAAGGCGAAGGGCAAGACCAGCGATCTCGTATTCCTGGACCTCGAGGATCAGCCCGCGACGGTGGACGAGTTAATGGCTGGGGACGTCACAGTGGACGAGACCCTCGATATCCAGCATAGCCAGCTCGACGACCTGACGGCCGGAGTCAGCGATGACACGTCGAGTTTCTTGGAGATCGAACGGACGTCGATGGAGCTCGACCTCGGTGTGGGCGATGCCGCAGCGGTTGACGGGTTGGACGTGGCGCCGTGGGACAGCGATCAAGAGGTCCTGGACGTGCCGCCGCTGGAGATCGAGCCGACCGCGCTGGACGAACCGCCACAGCTCGCCGAGGACGTGGTCGAAGGAGAGACCGAAGAGGACGAAGAGCTCCCCATGGTGTTGGAGGCCGACACGTACGTGGAAGACGAGGAGCTTCCGCTGATCGAGGTTCCCGGCGAGCACGATGAGTCAGAAACGGAATCGTCGCTCCTCGAAGTGATCGCCGCGGGTGAGGACGAAGATGACGTGGACCTTCCGATGCTGGTGGTTCCCGGCGACACCGAACCGGAGGACGACTTCTTCGAGCTGGGCATGGGAACGGCGCTGGACCTGGAGGATGGCAGTGGCGTCGAAGCCCCGGAGCTCGATATCGGTGGCGAGGCCGAGGTGGTGGGAGCGCCAGCCGACATCGAGACGCTGGAATCCTACGTCGCCGACGATCCGGACGATCCGGCCCTTCACCGGGAGCTGGGGGAAGCACTCCTCGAAGCGGGTCAGCGAGAGCGCGGGCTCGAAGAGTTGGATCTGGCGCTACAGCTTCACGAGACGCGCGACGAGTGGTCGCAGGCCGAGGCCGTCGTTGGGGAGTTGCTGCGGCTCGATCCCAACAGCGCGCGTCACCACCAGAAGCGTGTTGAGCTCTCTTTCCGATCGGGAGACAAGCGTGCGCTCGTCGAGGCGTACCTCGGCCTTGCCGATGCGCTGGTCCGCACCGACGACGTGGAACGAGCTCGCCTGGTCTACCAGCGCGTGTTGGAACACGATCCGGAGAACGAGTCTGCCGCCGCCCATCTCGAAGCACTGCAACCGGTGGAAGTGGACGAGCCGATGCCGGAACCTGCCGCAACGCATGCGGAGCCGGAACACGTGGAGTCGACGGAGTCGGCGGATTATGTGGATCTCGGATCCCTCGTCATCGAAGAGGAAGTCGGACCGCGGGACACCCGCATGCGCGTCGAGGAGGAGGAGCCCACCGGCGACGAGCAAAAAGACTTCGACCGGATGCTGAGCCGCTTCAAGCGCGGAATCGAAGCCAACATCGGTGAGGAGGATGCCCAGGCGCATTACGATCTCGGCATCGCGTTCAAGGAGATGGGGCTCTTGGACGAGGCAATCTCCGAGTTTCAGAAGGCGTTACGGGCGTCGGATGGTCGCCTTCGGACCGCCGAGGCGCTCGGTCTGTGCTTCTACGAGAAGGGACAGTATTCGGTTGCGGTCACGGTGCTGCGCCGGGCCATCGATGGGGAGCCTGGCAGCGACGACCTGAAGATCGGACTCCTGTACTGGCTGGGCCGCAGTGAGGAAGAGCTCGAGAAACGCAGCGACGCTCTTCAGCACTACCAACGAGTCTTCGCCATCGACATCAATTTCGGTGATGTGGGCGACCGAGTTCGATCCCTCGCCGGAGCGGAGCGCTGACGGTGGGACCCCAACTCGTCCGGCCTCCGCTGGCGGCCATCCAGCAGCCGGTCCGCCGCCAGCTCGACGACGTGTTCACTGAGCTGGGCCGGATCATCAAGTCCGACTTCCATCTCATCGATGACGTGAACGAGCACCTGCTCCGGATTCGGGGGAAGATGTTTCGGCCGACGCTCCTTCTGCTCGCGGCGCATGCCACCCGCGGCGAGCAGTCGCGCGACGTCACCCTCGCGGCGGTCATCGAGCTGATTCACCTGGCGACGCTGATCCACGACGATTCGGTAGATCATTCTGTCCTCCGCCGCGGCCAACCCACGGTCAATGCGCTGTTCAGTCACCAAGTGGCCGTGATCATGGGAGACTTTCTGTACTCCCGGGCCATCACGGAGTTGGTAAAGCTCGACGACTTGGAGCCGCTCCGAGTGATCAGTCGCGTGACCAATGAGATGACCGTTGGCGAGATGCGCGAGATCAAAGCCCACGACGTGCTGGATTTCTCGGAGGAAGACTACGATCAGCTCATCGATGCGAAAACGGCATCGCTGATGGCGGGAGCGTGCGAGGTCGGTGCGATCGGCGGCAAGCCGGAGCACCGCCACGCGCTGGAGCGCTATGGCCGCTCGCTTGGCCAGGCTTTCCAGATCGCCGACGACCTCTTGGACTATACCGAGTCCGAGACCGTCACGGGGAAGCCCGCCGGTCTCGACCTGCGGGAGCACAGAATCACGCTGCCACTCATCTCAGCGATGCGGTCCATGGATGCCGGTGAACGTGCGATGGTGGAGACGTTGATGGCGGATCCGACTCCGTCGGACGACTTGATCACCTCGGTGATCCGGGCGGTCGAGGCGCGCGGCGGGATCGAGGCCGCCCGGGCCCGCGCGAATGAGCTTGCCCTCCTCGCGGAAAGCGAGCTTGATCAGCTGCCGCCCTCCCGCGCCCGCGAGGCCCTGCGCGACTGCATCGTGTACGCTATCGAGCGCCGGAGCTAACCCGTGGCCATCGGACCGCGGCGTCCACTATTTTACATTGCGGTGCTGGCCGTGGGGTTCGTCCTCGGGGGGTTCCTGTCGGCGTTGCTCGAGCGCTTCCTGCCCGAGGGGCCTGCAAAGGAATTCTTCACGTGGACGGTTGCCCCGTCCATTGGCCCGCTGCAACTGGATCTCTTGATCCTGAGCATGGCGCTGGGCCCGTTCACCCTTCGGGTGTCGCTGCTCGGACTGGTGGGCATCATCCTGGCGTACCTGCTCGCACGTTCTCTCTTTTAGCGAGGCGACCAGGCCATGCCATTCAACCTGGGCATGTGGGAACTGCTGGTGATCCTCCTGGTGCTGTTGCTCGTCTTCGGCGCGAAGCGGCTGCCGGAGATCGGTCAGTCCATGGGGAAGGGCATCCGGGAGTTCAGGAAGAGCTTCAAAGAGGTGCGAGACGAGATCGAAAACGAACCGTCTTCGCTGCCCCCGTCACGTCCGGTCGACGCCCCGAACGCGGACGCTCCGAGCGGTGATCCGAAGAAGCTCTCCGAATAGGCGGGTGCGAGGTGCCAGGCGCTAGGTTGTAAGGCACCCGGGCGACGCTCTGTCCCCGGCCCACTTGCCCCCGTGTGGTCTCAATGCGTCTTCGCATCGCCGCTCTTGCCGACACCTGACCCCAGACATGTGACACCTACCGTTAGAACCCGAATGGATTCTGCGGGAACGGTACGTCCGGTATCTGCCGTTGTGCCCGTTGGAGCTCCCGGCGCCGGTCGACCACATCGGCGTCCTCCCGGAGGGATGCGAAGATCAACTGGACACGCGTCTGTCGTTCCTGGGCGAGCATCTGGCTCCGGAGCTCGTCGATCTGGGCGACGAAAGCCGAACTGTCAGCGAGCTGCCTGGCCGTTGGCTCCACGAAGAAGATCGCCCGCTCGGATTCCACGGGGCCCCCCGGGTTGCCTATCGGCAAGCCGAAGGCGAGTCCCACTGCTGCCGGTGCCTCCCCGAGCGGCGGTGGGGGTGTGGTGCGAGTGAAGGGGCCGAGGACTCTCACCTCGAGATCGTGACGGCCGGCAGCCGCCGCCAGCTCTGCTCCCTGAGCGATGTCGTGAGATATCTCTTGCGCGACGGCCCGAGCCAGGTCCCACTGCTTCGCGACCTTGGCCGCCCGTTGCACCCGGGCCTGAATGCCGGTCAGCTGCGGGACGCCCTCCTGCTCCAGGCTGTCGAGCCTGAACAGGTAGTACGCCTCGTTGGTCTCGATGACCTCCGAGATCTCGCCGGGCTCGGCCTCGAATGCCCATATCGCCGCGTCAGGCACGAGCGCCGGGCCGAGGCGGGCCGGTTGGCTCTCCACGATTGGCCCCGCTTGCCGAACCGTGAGCTGCATGGCCGCCGCCGCGGCGTCCAGAGCCCCGGGATCGTCCTGGGTGGCGGCCAGCAAGTCGAGCGAATCCGCCCGCGAGTCTACCTCATCCAGGTGCTCGTCCTGCAGCTCCATGGCTATCAAAATGTGACGTGCGTTGTAGCTGTCGCCTGTCTTGGATTCCAGCTTAATGAGGTGATAGCCGAAAGCAGACAGAACCGGCTCGGAGACCTCTCCGGGGCGCAAGGCGAGGGCGGCCTCTTCGAAGGGTCGCACGAACTGGCCGCGTCGCGCCTCGCCAAGGTCACCGCCTTTCGCCCGACTCACCGAGTCCGCCGACTCGCGCTCGGCCACGTCCGCGAAGTCGCTGCCGTCCCGGATCTCCCGCAAGAGGTCGGTGGCCCGCTGGAGGGCGGCTGCTGAGTCCGCGGCATCGGGGAGTCGGGAGATGGTGACGTAGCTGATATGCGCCCGCGCCGGTTCCGTGAATTCCTCGCTGTGCGCCCGGTAGTACTCCTCGACCTCGTGGTCCGTCACGTCCACCGTGGAATCGGGCACGACGAGTTGTGGGAGCAGCGTCACGGCGCCAACGGTGACCGAATCGTGGCGATCTCGGTAGACACGCCACAGTTTTGCGTCCGACACGTACACGTCGGACGTGACGCGGTCGAGGAGCTTCAGTCGCGGGATTTCGTCCCGATAGCGGGCCTCGATGGCGAGGGTGAACGTCGGATCGACGCCGGAACGGAGGTAGCGCTGATATTTCTCGATATCGAACTGACTGTCGGTTTGGAACTCGGGAACCTGGAAAAGCTCCGGTGGCGGCGAGTTCAGCATTGCCTGCCTGACTTCGTCGTCGCTCACCGAAATGCCGCGCCGTCGGTACTCCTGGAAGAGCAGCGCCTGCTGAACGAGCTGCTCCATCACGGCGTCCTCCAACGCTCGCTGTTCTTCCAGCGTGACAGGGAGCGCTCCGCCTTGCAGCCGCTGTTGTTCTTGGGCGTTCCTGAGCGCGGCGTAGTACGTCTGAAGGTCGATCTTCTGGCCGTTGACCCGGGCGATCTCGTCGACGACGTTGCCACCTCCGCGACCGGTGACGTCCATCCCGACCTCGAAGATCATCCAAGCGACGAAGCTCAGGGCCACGATGACCATGATCCATGGCGCGATGCCGCGCATGAGTCGCATCATAGCTCTACCGCACTCCAGTTCGGCGTAGGGCCGCTAAGTCTAAGTGTGACAATGAGAAATCTCAAGCCTGGAACGCCGAAGTCTGTTGCCATCGGACCTTGGGAACGCTAAGTTGAAGTGTTACAGATGAGTAAGTGCTCTTGCGGGCCCCCGAGAGACATGTCGATTCGTCTGTCCCATCTGCCTCTCGTGTCCCTTCTGTGTGCCAGATGGCTGCGGCGGCAGCCAGGGCAGGCAACGCCCATGTTCCCACGGTCCGCACCCTTTACCCGAGAAGCGCGGCGCTGAGCCGCGCCGTTGCAACCCATGCCCTATCAGAGCGAGATCGAAAAGCTCGAGCAGCGCTTTCGCGAGAAGCCTGAGCAGTGGTTCGCGGCGCTCGCCGACGCGTACCGCAAGGCAGGGGAGGTAGAGCGGGCGCTGGATGTGGTGCGGGCCGGGCTGGAGAAGCGACCCAACTACACCAGCGGTCATATCGTGCTCGGCCGGTGTCTTCTGGATCAGCTCAACGATCCTGAGGCTGCCCAGGCCTTCGAGCGCGTGCTGCAGCTCGATGCCGAGAACATCATCGCCCTCAAGTCCCTGAGCGAAATCGCCGAGCGGCAGGGCGACGGTGGGGCAGCCCGCCGCTGGCTCGATCGTCTCCTCGAAGTCGATCCGATGAACGATGAGGCACGGGCCGCCCTCGAAGCGCTCGAGGCGGACGCGGTGGGCGCGCCGGCAGAGGAGCCGGTTTACGAAGCGTCTCGGTGGGAAGAGCCGGAGCGGCCGGTCGAGTCGGTCGACGCCGGCAGTACCGTCGAGGTGGAGGAGCACAGGGTACCCGTCTCAGAGGTTCCGACGGGTCCGACCGAAGCCATCGACATAGACGACAGAGACGTAGAAGAAGCAATGGAGGAAGAGGAACTGGAGCTCGAGACGCCCGAATTGGCTGCCAAGATCTCCGACGAGTTCCCCGTGCCAGACTTCGACGTCGAGGGGCCTGCGGGCCCAGTATTCCCTGCACCCACGGAACCGACCTTCGAGGAACCGGCACTCGACGAGCTGGAGGTGGAGCGAGCCGCGCAACCAGAGGGGGAGGTCCCCACCATCGAGATGGAACCCCCCACCATCGAGATGGAACCGGTGAGCGTCGAGCACGTCTCCGAGGCCGATCGTGGAGTCGCGGAGCCCGAGGTCGTGTCCGCGGAGCAGCTCGCCGAGTTCGAACCTGCGGAGCCCGAGGTCGTGTCCGAGGAGCAGCTCGCCGAGCTCGAACCCGCGGAGCCTATTTGGGCGCAGGACGCGGTGGATGTCGTCGAGGACCCCCTGGACGTCACGCCCTTCGACGAGGAACTCGCATGGGACGCCGGCGAGCGCCTTTCCCAGCAGATCACACAAGAGGACCTCGACGAGGCTGTGAGAGCGCACGAGGAGAGTCTCGAGGCGGCCGCGCGGT
>JBDHDH010000011.1:0-64868 GCA_039591615.1 Gemmatimonadota bacterium
GAAGAAGCGGAGCGTCCCGCTATCGGTGAGGACGGTGTCCCGCGTGCGTGCGACCGCGGTAATGGTGACGCTGTCGGTGACGGCCGGGAGTGCGCGGACCCAGGCCTGATTGAGGCCCACCTGTTGCGGTGCCGCGACGATGCTGGAGTCGCTCGATGCGAACGAGACCGGCGCGTTCGCGATGTTGGTCTGATTCCGGAATACGGTTCCGGTCACCAGGATGCTGTCGCCGCCCGTGATCGTGGTGTCCGCGAGCGAGATCACGACGCTGGTCGCATCGAATCCCGGCCCTACATACTCCGCATCGAGCGGCGGCGTCGTGGTTTCTTGTCCAGAGGCAGCGGTGACGGTGTCGCGGACCTCGAACCACACGATGCCATCTCCTACCACCGCGACATGTAAAAAGAACTCTTCCGGGTCGGTCAATAATTGTATGTTGACCACGATGACGACGCTGTCCGGATTCTGGCCAACTCCAATTGAGTCAGGATTGACTGCGGCTCGGAATGCAATGCTGGAATCGCCGGTCCTTCGTAGCTCAACGACGAAGGAGTCGATGGGGATGGGGGTGCTCTGCGCCGTGGAGACGAGACCGCGCAGGTCGAGACTGGCCACCACTTCTTGCCCGGGCTCAAAAAGAGAGTCGGCGCACGTCACGGCCACAATCGAGGCCAGGGCCAATCCCATGTACGTGATGAGGCGGCCCGGGGCGGTCCCGCGGTGCAAGACGATAGGTGGTCCCCTCAAATGTGCACCTGATGAGTCCGCTAACGTATCCGCGTGAATAGGACGTGTCAAACGAACGGCAACCAATGTCGGCTCTGATGAGCCTCGTCGTTACGACATGAATCCGGAACCCGTAGCGCGCGATGGTGACACTGAGGGTGTTGGCCAGGGGAACCGGAGCAACTCACACACATAGCAAACCGCGTGCCAAGCGTCGATGCTTCGCCGCGACCTCCGTCTCTGGAACTCCTGAGGCGGCGCGTCCCTGTTTTCGGCCAGCAAACCTGAGCCGGCATGATAGCCGGGTCCAGCGCGAAGAGTATCCCGAGATCGTCACGCTCCCGTGCGCGTCCCATGGGTGTTACCATATCGATGTAGCCCCCCATCCCGTCGAACCGGCAGCCAGCCAGGTACCCCATGAAAGCACACAAACCCTGGACCCTCACCAGCCTCGCCGTCCTTTTCCCACTCCTCGGATGTAGCAAAGAGAACGTCATCGATCTCGTGCCCAGCCGTTTCGGTACCGTTACCATCAGCTCCTCGGAGATCGACTTCAACGTCGACGGACCCGGAAGCAACGTTGACGGCATCGCCTTCTGGGAGGCGCCGACCCCGGAAGACCGATTGATGTTCGTCTCGTCAAAGAACGTCGCGCTCGTAGAGGTGTGGCGATACCCGTTTCAAACCATGTCGAACGCGCTTCCGTCGCTCACCAATACATGCATAAGCAACGGCACGAACGGGGTTCTCATCGATCAAGTGCGTGATCTGCTCTACGTGACGGTGCGGTTCGAGCCCAAGGTCTGCGTGTTCAGCGTGCCGAGCCTTGCATTTCAGTTGGAGATCACGACTGGCGGTACCTCCCGGAACTCAGAGCCGAACCTTGGCATCCTCGAACTCCCAAGCAGCCGACGCCAGCTCTATATCTCCTACGACGACGAGGTGTTCATCCACGATGCCATCACTGGCGAGGAGCTCGGCCGCTTCAATCCCGAGAGGGGTCTCGAGGAATTGGCGGGTGACGACTTCAACCAAGTCCTGTATATCCCGGACGAGAACGACAGGACCGGAATCTACGTCTACGATCCCGTGGGGAAACTTCGAGGGAGCTTCGCCGGTGGGGGAATCTTTGCGTCAGATGCGGAGGGGACCGTCATCTACACGTGTCCGTCCGACGGCATGACTGATAATGGTCGTGGGTTCATTGTAGTCTCAGATCAGCGGAATCCTCTCACCGACTTCGAGTTCTTCGATCGCGAGACCCGGGAGTATCTGGGCTCGGTCCAGATCGACGGGGTCAACAACACCGACGGCATCGGCTCCACTCAACAGACGTCTCCCGCTTATCCCATGGGCCTCTTCGCCGCCATCGACGACGATAAGAGTGCCGTTGGAGTCCAGTGGAGTATCGTTCTCCAGAAGACGGGGCTGAGCTGCGACTGACTCCCGTGGCCGATACCGTCCGGTGGGTGGATGACGGTCTCGGCAGCTGACGACTCCCCAGAAACGATCGATGCTCGCCGTTGGTGGAATCCCCCATGTGTCCCATCTGGCGGATCAACCCTGCCGCTCTCGGAATACGGTCGTCCGGTTTTCGTGGCGAGCAGCGCCTTGCGAAGGCCGACAAACTCTGCACGATGAGTTCCCCGCTGGCGCTTTGGTGCACAGAATGCACGCCTCACCCGACGGATCCGCTTCGCGGGCGGCTCGCGCGTGAAGGCAGGTCAGACCCCACGCTCAGCGGATGTTCCATCCGTTCACGGGCCCTCCGTGAAAGAACGCTTCCGGCGTCATCACACCACCCTGCTTGAACACAACGCCGTCCCTCATCACAAACCGTACGTTGCGGAGGGCGTCGATGTTCTCGAGAGGATTGCCCACGACTGCGATCAGGTCTGCGGCGAGTCCGGGCTCGATGGGGCCGCGTGTGCGTTCGGTCTCGCTGACCCGGTACCCGTTGACGGTCATGGCCCGCAGAATGTCCACCGGAGGGATGCCTGCCGCCTTCCACGTTTCGATGAACTCGATGGCCACCTCCCCTCGGGTCTTCCCCGGAACGTAGTAGTCAGCGTCGGTGGAAAAGGTGAGGGGGACTCCGTTCTCATAGGCGTTCCGTAGTCCAGCGACTGTCCGCTCGAACCGCGCTTGGTTGGTATGTCCGGTCAGCGAGATTGGCGTCTCGGTGCCGGCGCGGAAGATCCCCTTCTGTGCCATCAGCTTGTGCATCTCATCCGTGAGGCCCCGATCGTGCGCGATGGACCAGAGGCCCGCCTCGATGGCCCGCCGCGCGCCATCGACCGTCTGCACGTGGCCCTCGACCTTGAGCCCGGCTTTCGCCGCTTCACCGATGAAGAGCCGGATCTCGTCGGTCGTGTACCCCCACGGCTTACAGTCCACGCAGATCTTGATCACGCGGGCGCCAAACAGCGCGTTCCGCCGGACCGCCCGTACGATCTCATCCGGCGTATCAGCGTCGAGATACTCAGGGTAGACGATGTTCTTATCGATGGCCATCTCGGGTGTCGGCCAGAACTGCCCCCCCATGCCGCCGATGATGATACCGGAGTTGATGATCGTGGGCCCCGGAATCCAACCCTGCTCAATCGCTTTCCGCAGCGCCGCATCCGCGTAATTACCCGCGTTCCCCATATCCCGGACGATGGTGAAACCCGCATTCAACATTTGGATCCCGTTGGAAACCGCCTGGATTGCACGGAGCGGCGTGCCGTCCAACACATAGGTCAAGTAATAGACGTTGTGCTCGGGCACTTCCTTATAAGTGAGGGCCAGGTGGTTGTGGGCATCTACCAAACCCGGTAGAACCGTGAGGTCTAAGAGATCGATGACCTCGGCATCTTGCGGTACCGCGACGTCTGCGCCGATGGCAGTGAACTTCCCTTCCTCAACGAGGATCACCTGGTTGGCGGTGAGTGTGCCGGCCTCGGGATCGACGAGACCGCCCGCGCGAACGGCTGTCACCTGCGCCGCTGCGACGGACGTCTCGACGACGAGTAGACCTATACCAACGAAGGCTGCCACACTTGTGGTGCGTGCACGCATAGAGACAACTCCTTGCCAAGAATATGGGACTGAGCCGCGGCCACGCGGGAACGTCACCACGGGGACGCCGTTCATCTGCGCGCCGTAGCGCACTCTGTCAAGGTTCGGACACTCGTAACGCGTCACCGCATGGAGCGTTGAGCATGAAGGACCGTTCCGAGTATCAGGGGTCGCAATCCTGGAATCGTATCATGAAGAGTGACGTGAGCGGGTGGTTTGACACCGCTAACGATGCCCAACATCGGCCGTTGGAAAACAGAGCGCGGTGGTCGGAGTTCGGAATTCAGGCAATTTTCTCTGTTTCTTCACCCAACCTGGTTTAAAATGTTTGTTAGAGTACGGCCGTCGCGGGACAGGCGATAGCTCGCCGACGAAACGATTGCAGCATTGAACTCACCTTCGGCAATCACGGTGTCGACTAGCTATCGCCGTCTATTTGTGGCTGCGGCGGTCTTCCCCCGTTCTCGGACTCGTAAACTTACGGTCTCGGTTCCACGTCGGTAACGCTTCATCGAAGCCACCATCTTGGCGGGTGAAGACCCAGAGACCGGGTGCCGTCCCCCATTGCTTCCAGCACTCCACGCGGACATCTTCTGTCGGCCCGATCGAGTTCGTCATTGGAACCCAGGGAGACTATGTGTAGAAACATCCGCGCACTGTACAACTTCGATCCGCCCGTCACAGACGGTGAGATCCGCGCGGCCTCCCTCCAGTTCGTCCGCAAGGTGAGCGGATTCACCCGACCCTCCAAGGCCAACGAGGATGCCTTCGCTCGGGCCGTGGAGGAAGTCGCGGGAGTCGTGGAGCGACTGTTGGAATGCCTCGTGACGAGCGCTCCGCCCCGCGACCGAGAGGTCGAGGCGGCGAAAGCGCGGGCACGGGCCGCCAAGCGGTTCGCATGAACTCCCAGGCCTGACAACATGGGCGCGGCAGAGGAGTCGCACGTGAGGTGCGGGGGGAGGTTGCGCCCCGCGAGCCATCCAGATGCTCCGCCGCGCGATCCCGGCACGGCCTGTTTCTTGCTTTCCGCACCGATGCCGAAGCTGTGACGGAGCGCATCGCTGGGTGGCCCTCGGGAGCCCAGATTCCGTCGATCTGACAAGACAAGGAGCGAGCATGAAGCTGAAGCAGATTGCACTCTCGTTGGTGCCACTGGCTCTGGTCGCATGCCAGGACGCCACCGAGCCATTGAGCGGTCCCAACCCCAAGGGGCCATCCCTGCTGATGCAGGCACCTTCACAAGCCGCGCCCGAGCGGGTCGTCCCCGGGATGGTGGTGGTGAAGCTCGAAGTCGGCGCGTTGGCCAGCGAAGTCGCGGCCGCACACGGGCTTTCGGTGGAACGCCGGGGACCACGGAACGCATTCGTGCTTCTCCGGGGCGTCGCCGGGAACGAGCGGGCGCTGGCCGCCCGGCTCCGCGACGATCCACGCGTCGTCTACGCGGAGCCGGACTACCTACGCCAACCCACAGCCATCGATCCCAGGCTGTGGGCGTTTTACAATCCAGGCGGGCTGACGGTCGACTTCACCCGCGGCCGGAACAAAGGGTCACCGGTCACCTCCTACCAGTCTGTGGCGGACGCTGACGAAGACAACATCGAGGGCTACGCCACAGGTGGGAGCGCCGTCGTCATCGGCAGCATCGACACGGGGGTGGATTTCAATCATCCCGAGTTCCTCTCGGATCAGCTCATCGCCGGGAGGGACTGGTACAGCAACGACGCCGATCCCAGCGACGAGAACGGCCACGGCACGCACACCACGGGCACGATGGCGGGACAGTCCGTGGGGATAGCCGGCGTGGCCGGAGCCGGCGCCAACGTCAAGGTCTACGTGCAGCGCGTCTGCGGACCGCTGGGATGCCCGTTGTCCGCGATCGCCAGCGCCATCATGGAGGCAGCCGACTTCGGCGTGGTGGCCATGAACCTGAGCCTCGGCGGCAGCTCCGAGTCACAGGCCGAGAAGGATGCCATCGCCTACGCGGTGACCAAAGGCGCTCTCGTGATCGCGTCGGCGGGGAATGATGGCACCAGCACCGTGAGCTGCCCGGCGTGCGACCCAATGGCCATCTCTGTAGCAGCAAGCAATTGGCAGGACGAGCTGTCCTACTACTCGAACTGGGGGTCGGGCCTCGACATCACAGCACCGGGCGGTGAGCTCTACTCCAACACGACGGACGAGGCCGGTATCTACAGCGCGTACGTCGGCGGCGGGTATGAGTACTTGCAGGGCACGTCGATGGCGGCACCGCAGGTCACGGGGACCGCCGGCATCGTGGCGTCGGTAACCGGTTTCACGGGATCGGCGCTTCGCACTCAGATCGAAGGCACCACGGACAACCTGGGCCCGGCGGGATACTTCGGCCATGGCCGCGTCAACAGCTACCGGGCGGTGACCAACACTACGCTCGATGAAGGCAGCGGCAGTGGTGGTGGCGGCGGCACGCTCACCGCGTCCTTCGGCTACTCCTGCGGCGGCAGCGCGACCTGCGACTTCGACGGCAGCGGCTCGACGGGCGCCACAACGTACGCCTGGACGTTCGGCGACGGCGCGAGCGACACCGGGGTGACCGTAGGCCATACGTTTGGGGGCGCTGGTGATTACGTGGTAACCCTCACGATCGGTGACGGCAGCGGAACCGATTCCCAGAACCAGACGGTCAGCTGCAGCGTGAGAGGACGCAAGCTGCGCTGCAGTTAGAATAAGCGTACGCTATCGGTCTCCAGTGCAGGGACCTGAGCGCGGAGCTCGGAATCCTTTCCGGCTCCGCGCTTTCGGTGTTTCCGGACCTGTGCCCCAGCCATCATACGAACGACCACCTGATGAGCTACCCGACGGCACGACGATCGCTCCAGCGCACGCGTGGTGAGTGCGGGATTGCTGCGCCGGAAAGCCCCGCCACTGCTTCGGTCACGCGGGGACGCCGATCGATTTCCCATTCAGGTTCGCTCACCTTCCCTGTCATTGCCTCTGTAGGGCCGGTCACTCAGCTGGGCCTCACGCAGCGCACGCTCGCGCGCTGCGGCTCGCTGACGCTTCGCCGCCAGCACGACAAAGCCGACCAGCCAGACAGCGACGAGCCCGATCAAGGTGGGAACCGGGAATCGCGTAAAGGCCCAGAGAACCCCGGCGAGGACGATGAGAAAGCCCACCGCCGCACCGGCTCCCAACGAGAGCTCGACGAGACGCTCGCGTCGGCTCCTCTGCTCACGCTGGCCGTAGTGTCGCAGCCAGGGACCTCGAAACCTAGGCCTTTCGCACGGCCGCGAACAGCGCCTGGGTCTCGCCGGCGGCTTGCGGCTGACGTCGGCCTCGCACATCTTGATGTCTAGGCGGAGATCCACGCCCAACCTCGTCAGCCCTTCCCCAGCGAGGGTTCTGGTGAGGCAAAGGGGGGCATACCCCCGGATCGGCATCGACCAAGCCTCTGTGTCGCCGCAGAGCGCCGTTGCTGGGGAGCGTGCTCTTGTGGCCTGACCAAGGGAGATTGGTGATGCCGAAGGACAAGGACCTGAAGCGCCTGGTCCGCGACCGCATGCGGAAGACGGGCGAAGCCTACACGACGGCCCGCTCCCGGCTCCTCAGAAGAAGCATCCCCTCCCTGCCGACTACGCAAAGCTCGCCGGCATGAGCGACACCGCAGTGCGCGCGAAGACGGGCAAGACCTGGAAGCAATGGGTGCGCGCGCTCGATGGGGTCGATGCAACCGCGATGCCTCATCGGGACATCGCGCATCACGTCTACGAGCACCACGATGTCTCCGACTGGTGGGCGCAGACGGTCACGGTGGGATACGAGCGTATTCGTGGGTTGCGCGACGTCGGTCAGCGGCGGGATGGGACGTACGAGGCCAACAAGAGCAAGACCGTCACCGTGCCTGTGCCCACGCTCTACCGCGCGTGGAGCGACAAACGCATGCGTACCCGGTGGCTCCCCAACGCCGATCTCACCATTCACACGGCGAGGCGCGAGCAATCGATGCGCATCATGTGGGAAGACGGGACGGTGGTCGACGTGTATTTCACGGCGAAAGGCACCGCCAAGAGTCAGGTGGCGCTGCAGCATCGGAAGCTGCCGAGCAAGGCCGTGGGTACGCTGATGAAGGGGTTTTGGACTGAGCGCCTCGCTGCGCTCGAGCGGCTGCTACTTCGCAGCCGCGGAGACCAGTAACCAACGGTCCGACAGCGGCAGCGAGAGCGCGATCCGACCTGCACACGCAGGCATTCCCGGTTTCAACCGCGGAGCAGCGGGCACGGTCTACCGATATTCCAACTCCTTTCTGGTGTAGATCTCGCCCCGTCGAACCACCAGGGCCGTTCGTCGCACGTTGGCGATATCGGACAGCGGATCATCATCGAGCACGACGAGGTCTGCCACAGCACCCGGCGTGACGGTTCCCACGCTATCGAGGCCCATGGCAAGGGCGCCGTTGCGCGTCGCGGCTACTAGAACCTCCATCGGCGTCAGACCGGTGGCCTGCATCGCTTCGAGCTCCATGAAGACCGAGGCCCCGTGCAACGTGAGTGGGTTCCCCGCATCAGTGCCGAGTACCACAGCGATGCCGGCATCGTGCACGCGCTTCAGGTTCGCCTGCGCTTGTGCCAGCCGGCGAGCAGTCCGCTCCGTTCTCAGCTGCAGCTGCTCTGCCGGTACGCGCCGGTCGGACGCGACGGTGTCGGTGGCCAGCGCCTTCGTCCGCGTGCTCGGATCCACACAGCTGAGGGGCTGGAGATCCCGCTCGAACTTGCGTCCTGCGACCTGCCGGTACCCGTCGGGGACGAGGAGCGTCGGTGTGTAGACAGTACCAGCCGCCCGGGCAAGCTCGAGAAACTCGTCGTCCACCGGCTCCCTGCTTACCGAATGCACCAGGAGTGTGGCACCGGCTCGAACCGCATCCTTGGCTTCCCACAGGCCGGTGGCGTGCACAATGAGGGGAATGCCGGCCTTGCGCGCTTCGTCGCCGGCGGCGTGGACCAGGACTGAGATACGCGTCGTGTCCGGCGGTTGTGGCGGCATGATGTACCACACTTTGACGGCTGCCGCACCCCATGCGGCGTGCGCTCGAACCGTCTGCCGCACTGTTCGCTCGTCCGCCATATAAATGAATTGCCGTTGCCCGGGAAGGTTGAGCCAGAAGTCGACGGTGGAGAGAAGCGGGCCCGCGGCGCGGACCGTCGGCGCTCCCGTACTGGTCGCGGTACGGGCCTCGAGCTGCCAGGTCCACGGGTATCCGCCCACATCGAAGACGCTCGTGACCCCGGCGCAGAGGTACGACCGGAAGAACCGATCAGGATGGGCCGCGAGGTTCGCGACGGTTCGCTCATACGGGTGGTGGTTACGGAGATCGAGGGCATCCGGCCGGCCGTCTACCCAACCGGTCTGTGAGAAATGCACGTGGGCGTCGATGAGTCCCGGAATGATCCATTTGCCCTTTGCGTCCACGCGGTGTGCATCGAGTGGAACGGGACACGCGCCCCTCGCCCCCGCGCATTCGACGCGGCCGCCACGCATGATCACCACCGCGTCTGGCACGGGTGGCGAGCCAGTGCCGTCCACCAGTGTCGCCCCCACGAGGGCCATGGGTGGCGGCGCGGCGCCCGGCGTGGAGAACGCCGTGGTCACCGCCACCTTCCAACCGTCCTCCGTCCGCACCAACACGCGCTCGCTGACGCCGCGATCGCTGGCGCCATCCGTGACCACGCGATAGCGATACGCGCCGTACGCGACGTCCGGTGTGATTGGAACCATCTCCATATGTGTCGCCACCAGCGTGTCGGGCCAGCTCTCCCCGGCGGCACGCGCGAAGCGATCGTAGCCCCGGATGAGCCCTGCCGGACCGACGCGTGCGAACGCGGGGGTTTGGACGTAACTCGAGAGGTACGCGGCCCGGTCGCGGGCGTGAATCGCCGCGATATTGGCGCGGAAGGCCTCGAGCGGTGTCTCTTGCGCTGGGAGGGGGGCAGCGCCGGTTGCGAGCAGACCGACGATCGCCGCGGGATGCAGCCGAGCAATACGGTGTGCCATGGCTATGTATCCCGGTTTCGCATGTGGAAAGCCGGAACCTATGATACCCGTAACACCGCTTAGAAAAACCCGAACCCCGGAGGTGCCATCCCGTGCTTGCGGAAGTTGGCCACCACCTGCCCCGCAGTCCAGATCGTGTGCTGGTGAATCTCATCCCACACCTGCCAGCGGGGGATCTCTTGCCCGAAGAACTGCACCGTCTGAGCGCGCTCCTCATCCGTCTCTTCGCGCAGGAGGTCGGCGACGTAGTCGTAGGCCTGGTTGATCATACGTTCGAGACCCTCACGGCTGTTCAGGGCCGTCGCCGTATCTGGGGGCTGGGGCCGCCGTCCGCCACCGACGAATCGCGCGGCGATGCGTGCCGCACCACCCGCCGCGTGACCAATCTGCTGGGCAAAGTCCCGCTGCTCGGGGGTCGCCCTATCGCGGTAGAGTCGTTCCGGCATCGAATCCGCCATCGCCAGGAGCATCGATCGCTGGAGCTCTACCATCTTGAGCTGAGCCTCGCGGTGCGTGTCGGGCAGTTGGCCCGCCAGGGGTGATGCCAGCACCGCCGGCACCGCCAGGAGAACGACGAATCGCAGTATGCGCATGAGCGGAGCCTCCCAGTGAGTTCCGGTGTAGCTCAGGGATCGACCATCACCGTCACGCGCTACACGGAGCCATGGCTGGCCGGGACGGTCGAACTCACCATTAGAGTGAGCCGCCACGTACGTGTCAAGGGTGATCGAGGAACTCCAGGATCTCTCGATTCACCATCTCCGCCTGCACAAACGTCAGGTCATGGCCGGCATCGGGAATGATCGCCGTGTTGATGTGGGGCGCGACCTCATTCAAGCGTTGGATGGCACGCTCCGCGGAATAGATCTTTTCGTTTTCGCCCACCAAGAAGAGCGCAGGCACAGCCAGGCTTCGTAATTGCGAATCCGTGAGAACGGTGGGATTGACCAAGCGCTTCAGCTTGAAGCTCCGTACGGCGAGGTACACGGCATCCGCCTCTTCCTCCAACAGCGTTCGGCTCGCTTCATCCTTTCCGGCGAAGTCCTCGAGGAGCCAAAACAGAAAGGCTCTCGTGAAGTGGCGATGCGGCACCACGCTGAGTGAGGCGCGCAGAATCCAATCCGCTGACAACGGCAACACCGTCCCCGCAGGTGCTAGCAACACGATCCGATCGAGGCGACCCGGGAAGCGGAGCGCGTATTGGCTCGTCAGCCACCCTCCGTAGGACAGGCCGATGAGAGTAATGTCGTCTCCGAGATCGAGAGCAGTGAACGACTCGTCGAGCCATCTTGCGAAATCATCTGCGCTTTCGATGGTTCGCGTATACACGCTGCGCCCATAATCATAGATGCCATCCACTGCGAACGTCCGGTACTGCTGGGACAGCGCTTCGATGTTTGGGACCCAATGGAGCGAATTCCCCCCGGCTCCGTGGAGCAATACGAGCGGTCGTCCACCGGTTGGTCCGCTGATCCTCACGAACGTCCGGCCAAACGACGTCTGCACCGTCGTGGTCTCCGCCGGGAGCGGCCACCTTTCGGCTCTCCCATCGTAGAAGCTCAGATATCGCGCTTTGGCCCTTGTTGACCGGAAGGGGTGATATGCCGACTCTATGCCCCCGAATCCCGGAAAGAGCGAGATGCCGATCCAGGCGGCGACGAGAACCACGGCGACGATCATGGTTCCGCAGCCGAAGAGAACGAATCTCAGAATCGGCCTCTTTCTCAATGGGTCCCTCTCCACACCGTCCCCTTCAGTGCACGCGGTTTGACATGGTCGTGTGCCTGGCTTGCTGGCGTTCGAGGAGTATGGGTTGGGTCAACCAGATCGTCCAGCGGGTCCCGGCATCGCGGTGCGCCCCGGTGGCCGCTTGCAGTGCGGCGCCAGGCGATCGATCGGAGAGCCGGACCCGCCACGTCTCAAAGAAGCACGCCAGATGACTGATCGACGTCGAGCGATGGCGGTCGTGAGGGGCGCGAGAGGACGACCGCCACCGTCATGTCCGCGGTGACATTCGCCGTCGTGATGAACATGTCCGGGATGAGATCAAGGGCGATGAGCAGCCCGATGCCCTCGATGGGAAGGTTGAACGCCATGTAGATCGGTGCCATGATGAACAGCCCGCCGCTGGGAATGCCCGGGGAGTAGAAGCTCAGTGCCGCAATGGCCGCGGCGATGGCGGCAACCTCCACCGCATCAAGCTGAATCCCATAGAGTTGCGCCACGAAGAGCGTGCCCGTGAGCCGGGCGACGGGCGAGGAATACTTGAACACCGAGACGGCCAGAGGCAGAGCGATACCGGACACACGCTCGGGGAGCCCGAGGTCCCGCTCGGCACCCTCGAGCATGGCGGGGAGCGACGCCAGCGACGAACGCGTGCTGAAGGCCACTGCCTGCGCCGGCGCGCACGCCCGTGCGAACCGCCGGAGAGGTATGCCTCCGGCGAGCGTGGCAATGGGATACAGGACGACGAGGGCGACGACCAGTAACCCGCAGACTATGACAAGGAAAAGCCCAAGTGCACCGATGAGGCCCGCCCCGGTACGGGCGGCGAGTGGGAGGACCAGGAAGAACACGCCTATCGGTGCGACAACCAGGATCCATTCGACGATCACGAACATGGCCTTCGCCACCGCGTCGAAGAACTCTAACAGCACCTGCCGGCGCTTCATTTCCAGGCGGGTAATGGCCAATGCAACGATCGAGGTGAACACGATCAGTGGCAGCATGGCACCGTCGGCCGCGGCTCTTACGGGATTGGCCGGCACGAGGCCCACGAGCCAGTCCCGAAACGGTGGCAGTTCGATCTGGGCGCTGGGTCCCGGTTGGAGAGCGGGGACGATCGCCGTCGCATCGAATCGGGCTGCGGCGAGGAGCAGTGGGGCGGCGAGGGTGGCGAGGAGGGCACCCCCCGCAACGAGTGCCACGAACCAGAAGAGGGCGCGGCCGCCGATCTTGCCCACGCTCCTTGCGGTGTCCGAGGCGATGCCAGTAATCAGTAGCGACACCACCAGCGGGATCACCGTCATACGGATGGCGTTGACCCAGAGCGTGCCGATCGGTTCGACCACCGACACAGCCGTGAGCAACGTGGGTTGCCGGAGCCAGGAAACGCCGGTTCCGATGGCGAGACCGGCTACGAGGCCAAGAAGGACACGAGTCGTCAGGGACATAGGTGGCCAATCTACCGCCCTGAGCGTCGAGCGGCTCGTGGATTACCCGGTCATATCGAGGGACTAAACGACTCGCGACCGGCCAAGGGGCGCGGCGGCCGACCGCCCGCGCCATCGGACCCTAACGGGCCGGGCCTTCAGAATTCTCGACACCCGTGCATTATTCAGGCTGTTCGAAATCCGATTCGTGCCCGGCGTTACCCTCACCTCTCGGAATCAGATCCATGAAGCTGCCCAGAATCACCGGTACGGTCATTGCCCTCGGTCTGTTCTGCCCGCTCTCCTTGCGTCCCTCACCGGTCTCCGCACAAGGTGACCGACTCGTGGTCCTCGTCCGTCACGCCGAGGCCAACGGCGAGCCCCGGAATGATCCTCCGCTGACGGAGCGGGGGCGGCAGCGAGCGGAGGCTCTCGCCGAAGCGCTTCAGGGTACGGGGATCGGCACCGTGATCGTGAGTCCGCTCGCGAGGACGCAGCTCACGGCGGAGCCGCTCGCGAGTGCCAGAGGGATCACGCCCGAGGTGGTCGACGTAGGAGGCGGTCTGGAGCGGCACGTCGAAGCCGTCGCCAAGGCGGTGCGAGCACAGCCGGCCGGTGACGCGATTCTCGTGGTCGGGCATAGCAACACCATACCGCGCATCATCGCAGCGCTCGGCGGGCCGACGATGTCTGACCTGTGTCACTGGGAGTTTGCGCGACTCTTCATCCTGGCGTTGCCGCCGGATCGGACGCCACGACTCATCGCGGCATCCTACGGGGCACCGGACGAAGACGGAGAGGAGGAGTGCCCGTAAGATTCCCCTGGCCGTGCAACCAGTCACGGCACCGTGGGCAGCGCATCGCGTCCCGCTGAACGCCGATGCTCTAGTCTTGCGCTCCTCTCATCCGGAACGCGACCGACGCCCGGGTACGCTCCCAGGCCATTGTGAGGCGCCCCCCCATCTCGTCAGGTTCCACCGCAATGGTGAAGCGCTCGGTGAATTCCGCAGTCTGTTCGACCTTCATGGGGATTCGGGCGACGTCATGCGCCTCGTCGTACGGCAGGGCGGCCTGCCCGGTGCGGCCGTTCAGGATCAGGGTCCAGCCGCGCGGTGAGGGGATGGTCCACAGGGTGTAGGTTCCGGCGGCAACACGAGTCTCTTCGAAGACCAGATCCCCTTCCGTGCTCAGGTGGGTCGCTTCGTTGGCCCCTGTGCGCCACACCCGGTTCCACGGGACAACGCCGCCAAAGATCTGCCGCCCGCGTGTGGAGGGTCGGCCGTAGCGAACGGTGATCGCGGCGCCGGCCACCCCGGCCCGGACCGTGTCGGTGGGCGACAGCACTCCGAGGCCCCGCCCTGCGGCATCGCGGGCGGCCCACTCGCGGGCGAGGGCACGAACGTCGAGGGTGGCCACGCGCTCCGCCTGCACGTTCAGCACGCCACCGATGCCATTGACGCCGAGGATACGCCCGGTTGAATCGAGGGCGATCCTGAGCGGCCCGATGGTGCCGAGGGTGGCGACCAACGAGTCCCCAGGGCCCGGCTCGAGTCGGATGAGCACGGTGCTGGCGCCGCCAACGAACAGCCCGAGCGGTTCGATCGCGCCTATGGTGGGACGGTGCCGCCGCGTGACGAGCTCGAGAAGGGCGTACGAGTTGAGGACCACTGGGGTCGTACCGGCGGAAGCCACGACCTTGCGTACGTCGGAGCTGTCACCGATGGTGGTTTCCACCGTCGCAGTCTCAACGCCGAAGTCGATCCGCACCCGTTCCACCGGCTCGCCGGAGATCCAGTCACCCCAGTACGTCCCTAGCTCGAACCTTCGCACCGTTCCATCGGGAGCGAGCTTGGCGGAGTATTGCTGCAGGCGGGTCTTCGGTGCGCGAGTGACGAAGGTGCCTTCCAGCTGCCCGCCGCGTAGGGTGAACCGTTCGACCGCAACGGTATCGGTACCCAACCGAACGACGAAGGCACCCTCCACCGCGCGCTGCTGCAGGGTAATGGTCGGGAGGACGATGACGATCGCAGCGAGCCGGCGCATTGGCGAATTCCGGATCGACGAGGATGAAGTGCAATGTGCCGCGAGGCTCACGGGACAGCAAGGCGGGGCTGCCGCGGGACGGGAGAGCTTGTGACCACCCGGCTACCGCTTTTCCCAGCCGCTTTGAAATCCGCAGTCGGCAAGCGGCTCCATATCGACGCACCGGACTCAAGCCGAGGGACGGTAAGAGCTCCTTCTCAGGCCTCACTTTTCCCGAGCAGCCGGTCTACCTCGCGCTCCGCCACGAGCCTCCGGTCCACCGCTTCCCCAATCGCTTTGGCCCGCTCCAGATAGAGGGTCAGGTCCTCCACGGAACCGAGGCCGGCTTGGAGTTTGAGCATGGCGAGGCGTAGGTTCTCCAACGCTGCCATGGTCTGGTTGAGGGGATCCCCGGTCTCCCCCTCGGCCCGGAGACGCTCGGCACGCGCTTCGAGCCGCCCCACCACGTCGGGCACCTCGCGGGCGTGACGGCGGGCCTCGCCAGGTAGCGCTTCGTAGACCGCCAGCGTCGAACGACCCAGTACGAACTCGGTGGCGTCGATCGAGGGAAGGACCGGCCGTTCGCGCGCCGTGAGCCGCCAGCCCGCCACTCGGAAGAACCGGCGGCCGAATCCTCCCGCCCAGAGTCGGTGCCACTGACCGTTGAGGCGGCGGAGCCAGCGCCACTGCTGTAACTCCTCCGCCTCTTCCTCTTGAAGCCGCGCCTCCGCCAGGAGCGCTTGCCGGATGTCGCCGAAGGCGTAGCCCTCGCGGAGGAGACGACGGGCGGTGGCCACCAGTTGGGCGAGGAGGATAGTGCCGATGATGCCCGGGCCCGCGTTGATGATCTGCACACCGGTATCACCAATACTGATGCTCTGGCCCGCAACCAGGACAGCCAAGATCACCATCGTAGTGACCTGGGCGTTGCGAACGAAGCTCCTGACGATCGGCGGTGCCCGGAAATCGCGGCCTCGGGCCTCACCCACGGCGCGAGCGACATCGTCCCCCGACTGCCACCGGTCCGGCGGTGCCTTCGCGAGGCAGCGATCGACGATCTGGGCCAGCTTCGGCGGGACCGCGGCTCGCACCGTCCGGACCTCGGGGGCCGACTCGGCGACCTGTCTGGCCAGGATCGCCGGGAGGTTACGCCCCTCGAAGGGCGCGCGACCCGTGAGGGCGAAGAAGAAGGTGGCGCCCAAGGCATACAAGTCGCTCCGGGCGTCCACCGCCTCGCCACAGGCCTGCTCGGGACTCATGTAGCGCGCGGTGCCGATTACCTCCCCTTCACCCCGTACGACGTCACGCCTGCCGAGCGCGATGCCGAAATCGGTGACTAAGGCGCGCTCGGTTCCCTGTTCGATCATGATGTTGTCGGGTTTGACATCGCGGTGGATCACCCCTCGCTGATGGGCGTAGGCAAGGGCCCAGGCGACGTCCTGTAGCAGCTTCATGGCAACTCGGGGCGCGAGCGGCCCGGCTCGCCCGACCCGTTCGCGCAGCGTCTCGCCATCGACATACCCCATGACGAAGAACACCAACTCGCCGTGCTCCTCGACCGTATGAATGGGCACGATGTTGGGGTGCGACAGGCCAGCCGCCGTGCGGGCCTCGCGCAGAAATCGATCCCGGTACTCGGGATCCGCTGCCAAGAGGGGTGGAAGGAGCTTGATCGCAACCAACCGGTCGAGCGCCACGTCTCGGGCCAAGAGCACGACGCCCATCCCACCGCGACCCAGCTCGCATTCGATGGAGTAGCGTCCTGACAGAAGCTCCTGGAGGGCGAGGAAAGCGGGTCTGATCGGAGTGGTCATTTGTGTCCTATCTACGGGCGAATCGATGGCGGCGTTTCAGAACACCGGAGCCACAGACTCACCAGGTCAAAACCCCCGCTGCCACGCTCACGCTGGGATAATCCGCGGCCTCCGTTCAGTGCGGTAATGTAGCGCTCAGCACGCATTCAGCGTGCAGCATCGGCGCGAGAGTTCGGGGTTCGAGGGTGCCGTCCCGAAACCTCAGCCCGGTCCCGAGCGTAGAAGTGCAGTGAGAACTCCCCTCCCAAGAGGCGCCCCATGGACACCTTCCGCCAGGATCTCCGCTTCGCGCTCCGCGCGCTCCGGTCTCGACCCGGGATGACCGTGCTGGCCGTCTTGTGCCTGAGCATCGGGATCGGCGCCAACACGGCCATCTTCTCGCCCGTGGACGTGTTCATGCTCCGGTCGCTGCCCTACGACGAGCCCCACCAGCTCGTCGTCGCGTGGAACACCAACGAAGAGCGAGGCTGGACCGAAGTCAGCCTCTCGGTGCCGGACTTCCTGGATTACCGGGAGCAGGCCCAATCCGTGGACCTGTCGGCCTACACCGGCCAGAGCTTCAACGTCTCAGGCGACGGCACACCCGAACGCCTGTCCGGGGAGGGGGTCGCCTACAACTTCTTCCGGGTGATGGGCACGACACCGCTCATCGGCCGGGCGTTCGCGGAAGAGGACGAGCGGCCCGGCGCTCCCCGGGTGGCCATCCTGAGCTACCAGCTGTGGCAACGGCGATTCGGGGGCGGTGACGACATCATCGGATCGACGCTGCGGCTGGACGGCGACATCTACACGGTCGTCGGCGTCATGCCCAATCGGTTCGACTTCCCGGACGCCCAGACCGAGATCTTCACCCCCCTTACATTCGACGGCACCGAGCCACGAGCCAGCCATTATCTGGAAACAGTCGGGCGCGTCGTGGCGGGCAGCAGCATCGAGCAGGCACGCGCCGAACTCTCCGCGATCGCCCGGCGGCTGGAGGCGACCTATCCCGAAAGCAACGCCGGTAACGGGATCCGCGTGCTGAAGCTGAGGGACGAGCTGTTCGGACCCGAGTTCCGGGAAGCAACGACGATCGCCACGCTGGCCGTCGCCCTTCTCCTGCTCATCGCGGCCGCCAACGTCGCGAACCTGCTCCTCGCTCAGACGGCCGTCCGCGAGCGGGAGATCGCCGTCCGTGCGGCGCTGGGCGCCGGCCGGTCGCGCATCGTGCGCCAGCTCCTCACCGAGAGCCTGATCCTTGGCCTCACCGGCGGGGCACTGGGGCTTGCTCTCGCCTACCCCGGCGTGAAGGGTCTGGTGGCGCTCATGCCCGACTGGTTCCCCCGCTTGGACGAGATCGGGATCGATGGCCGGGTGGTCGCGTACGGATTCGCCGTCACGCTGATCACGGGTCTCCTCGCCGGTCTGGCCCCCGCGCTCCAGACCGCGCGACAGGATCTGCGGTCTTCGCTCCACGAAGGCGGCCGCGGCTCGTCCTTTGGGCGCCGAGGCAACAAGCTCCGCAATGTGTTCGTCACCGGCCAGCTTGCGCTGGCGGTGACGCTCCTCGTCACGTCCGGTCTCCTGATCAAGGGATTCCGACGGCTCAGCCACGTAGACCTGGGATACGATCCGGCCGGCGTCCTCACGTTCCGCACGACGCTCCCGGAAACGAAGTATCCGGAGGACACTGATCAATGGCGGTTCACAGGCCTCTTGCTGGATCGCTTGGCGGCACTTCCGGGCGTGGAGGTGGCAGCGGCGACCAGCCGCCTCCCCATGACGGGGAACTCCGGGACCTACTACCAGATCGAAGGCGAAGACGTGCCGGAAGGCCGGCGCCCGGTGGTGGGCTACCGTTCGGTGAGTCCTGAGTACTTCCGAGCGCTGGGAACCAGCGTCGTGCAGGGACGGAATCTGGCCTATGCCGACGGCAAAGATGCACCGCTGGTCATCGTCGTGAACGAGGCCTTCGTGCGGCGGCACTGGCCGGATGATGATCCTCTTGACCGAAGGGTCGCGTTCTCCTCGGGAACGCGTGTGATCGTGGGCGTCGTGCCGGACATCCGAGAGTCAGACCTGGACCAGGATGGACCGGCGCCTATGGTGTATTTCCCGGCCGCGCAGTCGCCCTTCCGCTTCGCGGGGTTCGTTATCCGCACCGACGCTGATCCGCTGGCCCTGGTTGGGCCGGTGCGCCGCACCGTGACAGGCGCCGACGCCGACCAACCCATCTACGACGTACAGACTCTCCAGCAGCGCATGCAGGAGAACGTTCAGGCCAACGGCGTGCTGTCCAAGATCATGCTCGTGCTGGGCGGGATCGCGCTGGTGCTCGCTGTGATCGGAGTCTATGGCGTCGTGTCGTATGCGGTGAGCCAGCGCACGCAGGAGATCGGCGTGCGCATGGCTCTCGGAGCCCGCGGTCGCGACGTCGTGCGGATGGTCGTGGGCCACGGCGGGCGCACCACCCTTATCGGAGCCGCTATCGGCCTGATGCTCGCGGCAGGTCTCAGCCGCGTGATGAGCTTCTTTTTGTTCGGCGTAAACGCGCTGGATCCGGTCACATTCGGCGGCGCGGCCCTGGCGCTGGCGGTGGCGGCGCTGATCGCCAGCTATCTACCCGCACGACGAGCATCACGGGTGGATCCGCTCATTGCGCTCAGGGCGGACTAACGGCTTTCTCTCATGGCATCGTCAGCTCATCGCCGCCCCCGGTGATGGTGAACTCCGACCGACGGTTCCGTGCCCACGCGCTCTCGTCATGACCTGGATCGACGGGCTGCTGTTCACCCATGGACCGAACGGTAAGTCGGCCCTCTGCGATGCCACGGTCGGTGAGGAACTTCCTCGCGGAGCGAGCCCGCCGCTCTCCTAACGCCATGTTGTAGCTGTTCGAGCCTCGTTCGTCGCAATGGCCCGTGATCTGGATGGTGAGATTGGAATTCGCCTCCAGAATCCCGAGCTTCTGCTCGAGAGCCTCTGTGTCCGGGCCCGGCCGAATGATCGCTCTGTCAAAGTCGTACTGTACAGTCTCCTCGATCATGCGCCTCACCTCCTCGGTTTCGGCGCGGAGCCGCGCCAGCGAGTCCGCTCGGGCCGCGTCGGCTGCGGTGTCCACGGCGCCTCCTGCCGCGATCGCCTCACCTGCGGGTATTTCACCACCCGTCTCGCCCGGCCGACACTGGCTGCACCCTCCCACGAGTATTGTGGCACCGATCAACAGGCTCGTAGCTCGGTTCATGGCTCACTCCTCGGTCGCCTAACCCACCTAGAATCTCGTCATCATGCGCGCACTTCCATAATGTCGCATATTCACAGGCCCGTCCAGAAGAGGCGGAAAGCACATCGAGGTCTTCCATCTGCCACTTCACTGGCGGCAGAGCCATACACTGGCAGCGGCACCCGGCTGCCGGCTCAGCGCCCCAGTTCCGTCGGCACCGGATGATCGGGATCCGGTATGTCGTTCATCACGGACGCAATCAGCCAACGACCACCCTGCCTGATCAGCTGAAAGCTGTCGATACCCTGTTGGGGCGGTCTTGGAGAGCCAGGAATACTCGCCTCGTACAACACGAGGACGTGGGCAATATCCTTGAAGACCATCGTCTTCATCCGGACGATGTGCTCGACGAACCCCGTCTGTTCGACGTTTGCTCGCTCAATGAACGAAATGAAATCCTGGACGAAGCCGTCGACCGAGAACACGGAGGAACTGTCCCGGCTCGTGCGCAGCACGACGACCGCCTCGTCGATGAAGAGCGCTCGCACGACATTCCAATCCGGCGTCGTCCCAGCCTCGAAGGTGACCAGGTCGTAGAGGTGGCGCACGACACCCTCTGCCGTCTGGGCGGATCGGTCGCGCTTTTCTGGCGCTTCCTGCGCTGGCAGCTCGAGGGTCAGTACGGCAGCAAAGAGCACCGCTTGGGCGACGGGGGTCCATCGGTACCAGTACATCATGGTGATCTCCGAGACAGGAGACTTCTCAAGGAGAAGAGACGATACTTCAGCCGTCAGCCTTCTCCCTTCTGCCTCCTGCGTTCTGCGTTCTACCTACGAGTCTCGCTCGACGGCTGTCTCACTTCAGAGAACGCATCCGCAGGTGTGTGAGACTGGGGAGGCGTTTTCTCGCATCAGCCAGGACATCGAAGTCGAGATCACAGACGACGAGTCCCGGGCCGTCCTGGCACTGGGCCAAGACCTGCCCCCACGGTCCGACGATCATCGTGCGACCGAAGCTCACCCGCCCCGCACCATGCTCCCCCGACTGGGCCGGTGCCACAACGTAGCACAAGTTTTCGATCGCGCGTGCCCGGAGCAGCACTTCCCAGTGGTCGCGGCCGGTCTCACGGGTGAACGCGGATGGAACGAAGAGTACCTCCGCACCTCGGAGTGCGAGGGCGCGATAGAGCTCTGGGAAGCGCAGGTCATAGCAGATCGTAATACCCATCGTATGACCCAGCAGGTCGGCCGTCACGAGGTCCGTCCCGCTCTCGACGTACCGGGATTCCCGAAATGTGTTCTCTTGGTCGATCTCGACGTCGAAGAGATGCATCTTGTCGTATCGGGCGACCAAGCCCCCAGCGCCGCCGAACACGACGCAGCTATTAGTGACCTTGGTCCCGCCGGCGCACCTTAGTGGCACGCTCCCTCCCACGACCGCGACGCCGTGTCGTGCAGCGAACGATTTCAGAAACCGAATGCTGGGCCCGGAATCCGCTTCCTCGGCGTATTTCACCTTGTCGCCGTCGCGGCCGAGGAAGGAAAAGTTCTCCGGAAGCGCGAGAAGCTGCGCTCCACGCTCCACCGCCTGCGTCATGAGTCGGTCGGCGCACGCCAGATTTCGTTCGCGATCCTGTGTCGAGGAGAGCTGGATGGCAGCGGTGCGGACGGAGTTCATGGCGAAAGGATACTACTGCACCGACGGTCGGCAAGCAGGGTCGATTCAGTGCGTCCGTCCGGAATGCCAATCAGCGCGGGACCAGGAATACGATCACCTGTGAGGCATCAATCGGCGGAAGTTGTGATCGCCGCTCGAGCATGCGAGAGAGGTTGGCCTCCCCCCTCCATGTGCGGAGAGGGGAAACCGCTGCTGAATGAGGTGTGTTATCGCTTCGGCGTGATCACCAGTGATTCGATTGCCGAATCGCCCATCGTCGCGTGGTCGTGCGCTTCTGTGGCTTCGACCCAGAAGACTTGCCCGTCCTCATAGATCACGCGGGTTTCCTCACCGGCCTCGCGATACACGGTGGTGCCACCGTTCAAGATGACACCGAGCTGGCTGCCCGTGTGGGAATGCTCTCCTACCCACTGACCAGGCGTGCCGACGAGGCGCTGGACGATCACGTGATCGTTCTCGAACACCACGCTGGCCGGCGCGGCCGGATACGCCTGAGGAGTGGCCATCCCCCCGGCGAGTTGCTTCATCGTGACGAGGACTACCTCCACGGGGCCACCCTTGGCGGCATGATCGTGGGCGGCAGCGGCGTCGACCCAGTAGACCTGACCATCCTCGTAGGTGACGTCACGGTCAGCACCATCTTCGCGGTAGGTCAGCGTGCCACCCTTCAACGCGATCGCCAGCTGATTCCCGGCATGGGAGTGCTCGCCCGCCCACTGCGCCGGTTCTGCGACGACCGTCTGGACAACCATCCGATCGTTCTCCAACACCGTGGGGGCGGCCGCATTCGGGTATTCCTGGGCAACACCCATCGCGATGTCTCCTGCGGCCCGCGATGTCTCCTCCGCTGCTCGCTCGCCCTGGCCACACGCGCCTCCTGCAAGGACGAGTGCGACGAGCGCGGGCATGAATCGCCGAGTGGTCATGGGAAAGCCTCCACGTAGAAGATCTGTTGACGGAATGCTCCGTGTGGACAACTTCTGGTTTCAACCCTGAAACATACCGCTCGGAAACGTCAGGCCGCAATCTCCCCTGCCCGCGTGCGCCGCGCATTCATGAACAGACTGAAAGGGGATGAACAGACCTCGCACCCGACCACCGTGGATCCGGCAGCCTGCGGTTCCCCGAGACGTCGCATAACTTCGCCATTAGCGATATTGTAGCACCCTCAATGGTATCCCGATCCCCCGACCAGACATTACGGGCACATGGGCTCCCAGCTCGTCCAGACCTGGCCACTGGGCTCATCCTGAGTCTGGTCGCAGTGAAGCTCGGCCTGCATATCGTGACGAGCCTCGTCACCCCGTACGAGATCCATCGCGACGCGTTTCTCTATTTCGCAATGGGCGAGCACCTCTCCCTCTTCCAGATGGACTTCCCCCCCGCCATCGCCCTGCTCGCCGAACTCGTCCGCGGGTTGCTGGGCGACTCGTTGTTCGCCATCCGCCTGGTGCCCGCAACGTTCGGCACGGCAACGGTGGTGCTCGCCGTCCTCATCGCCCGTGAGTTGGGTGGAGGTCGTTTCGCACAGGGGATGGCCGCCGTATGCGTGCTCGCCAACCCCCTCTTTCTCCGGAGCAGCGTGCTCTTCCAACCCGTGGTGCTGGATCAATTCGCTTGGACGTTGGGCTTCTACGCGCTCGCACGCCTCTCGCGCACGGACGACGTCCGATGGTGGATCGCGCTAGGGGTAGCCACAGGGTTCGGACTGCTGGCCAAGTTCACCATTGGCGTGTTCGGCGTGGCCGTGGTGGTAGCCCTCGTGCTGACCCGTGGCTTCACATGGTTACGTGACCGCGGCCCGTGGCTGGCGCTCGCGCTCGCTGTCATCATCGGAAGTCCGAGCATCATAGGACAGATCGGGTTGGAGCTCCCGGTCTTGAGCTACATGGCCGACCTACGGGAAGCACAGTTGGTGCGGGTATCGGCCGTGGACTTCATCACGGGGCAAGTCACGCTCGGGCCCACCAGTCTCCTCGCCGCAGCGGGCGTGATCTTTCTTCTGATCGGTCGCGTAATGCGGCCGTTCCGTTCGCTCGGCTGGGCAGCAACTTTCGCCTTTGTTCTCTTTCTGGTGCTCGGTGCCAAAGACTATTACCTGGCTCCAGTCTACCCCATGGCGTACGCTGGAGGTACGGTGCTGCTCCAGCAGTGGTCGCGCCCACGTCTTGCAACCGCTTTTCGCTGGGCGGCACTCGCTCTCGTGGTGGCGTTCGGCATCGTCACGCTGCCGCTCGGCCTACCGATACTCTCTCCCCCGGCGATGGCGACCTACACCGCGCGGATCGCCGGGGAGTCGGCCGTCACTACCAACGTGGGAGCCGTCGAGCGTCTCCCCCAAGACTATGCGGATATGTTGGGATGGCGGGACATGGTCGAAGCGGTGAGCGACGTGTACCATGCCCTGCCACCGAACGACCGGGCGCGCGCGGTGTTGTGGGCCTCCAACTATGGCGAGGCGGGAGCCATCGACTTCTATGGTCCCCGTTACGACCTCCCGCGGGCCATCGCTTTCGTCGGGACCTACTGGTACTACGGACCCGGCGACGAGCCGGGAGACGTCACCATCGCCATCGGGTTCACGCGTGAGTCCGTGGCCCGACGGTTCGCGGTCGTCGACTCCGCGATGACAGTGGGTCACGCATACGCCGTTGAAGAGCAACGCGACCAGACGATCTTCGTCGCCCGCGGACCCCATCGCACGTTCCAGGAGCTGTGGCCTGAATGGAAGGGTAGAAACTAAGAAAGGGAACCAGACCGGGCCGAAAGACCAGCGCGATGGGCGATTGCGCCGACAGCGACACCATTCGTCGCGACATTCTCTCCAAGGAAGAAATGGGGAAACTGCTTCCCGCATCCGGTGCGGACGAGAACTCCATCATCGTGCTCTATGGCGACAGCAACAATTGTTCGCTGCCTGGGCCTTCTGGCAACTCAAGGTCTACGGCCACAAGGACGTCAGGCTGATGGACGGCGGCCGCAAGAAGTGGGAACAGGAAGGCCGCCCTATGACCACGGCAAAACCTTTCCGTCGCCAAAAAGCAGTATCGGGCACAACAAGCAGACCTCTCGCTGCGGGCGTTTCTCCCGGAGATTCAGGAACTAGCTGCGAGGAAGCAGATTGAGCTCGTGGACGTGCGCAGTCCTCAGGAGTATTCGGGCGAAATTCTGGCGCCGCCGGGACTGCCAGAGACGTGTCAGCGAGGTGGCCACATCCCCGGCGCATCCAACATCCCGTGGGCGAAGGCGGTCAACGACGCTGACGGGACATTCAAGAACGCCGACAAGTTGCGGGAGATTTATGCAGAAGCTGGGATCACCGGAAACAAGCCCATCATTGCGTACTGCCGGATCGGTGAACGAAGCAGCCCTTCGTGGTTCGTACTCAAGTATCTTCTCGGGTATGAGAGCGTGAAGAACTACGATGGCTCGTGGACGGAGTGGGGCAACCTCGTAGGCGCTCCCATTGCCACGGGCCCCAACCCCGACTAGCACCCTCACAGGCTACTCCACCCGCCGCACAACGGCTGCCGGCGCAGCCAAGCAGCCAAGACCGAATCGGGAGATCTCGGGATGGTCGATCTCGTGAATGTACCTCTGGCAGACGGCAGCGACCCAGCGACTCCCGAAGATCTCCTCCATCGGTTGAAACACCTCGGTATCGAGACCCAAACCGTCTCGCACCAACCGGTCTTCACCGTTCAGGAGGCCAGACTCCTCCGAGGCGACATCGCCGGCGCCCACACCAAGAACCTGTTTCTCAGGGACAAGAAAGGCGCCATGTGGCTGGTGGTATGCTTGGAGGACCGAGCGGTCGATCTGAAAGATCTCGCTCACCGGCTGGGCAGCGGACGCCTTTCGTTCGGCAGCGCGGAACGTCTGCGGAAGTACCTGGGCGTTCGACCCGGCGCCGTCACGCCGTTCGCCATCGTCAATGACCATGAGAACGCCGTGCGCGTCGCGATCGACAAGGACGTCCTCGCGCGGCATCCACTGAACTTCCACCCGTTAGACAACGCGATGACGACTTCGATCCGTGCCGGTGACCTGCTGCGGTTCCTAGTGGAAGAACATCACGCGCCGGAGGTGATTGATTTCGAAAAGCGAACGAGCTGACGAACCAGCGGAAGGTCACTCGACAATGTGCCGAGGCGATACGACGCCCGGGAAGAGCCCATGCTACCCTGGCGCTTTGCTCCCCCGCGCGTTCGTCAGATGCTCCTTGAGCGTTGACGACGACATGTGCCGGAAGTCGAGCATGTTCCGACTGTAACACACCTCGCCGGATTCCGCACGAAACCTGGTGTGCAGCCCGCCCTGCACCCGTCCTGAGCGTCCGACGCTGCGCTTGCGATAACCCACGTACCACACGTCGCCGTCGTCCACGAGCACGCGCTCGGCGTCGCAAAAAGCGTCCTTGAGATTATCCACGGTCATCGCCCGGGGGCGACCGATCACGGGCTCGGAGCTGCGGAGCCGAACGTCTCCGCTGGTGAAGATGAGGCGCCACGCCCCATCGGGCAGCGGCAGAGCCTTGATACGCCACGCGTGGCCGAACCGATCCGTGTAACTGAGGGGGCCCGGCCCTCCGTTGCGTGGCATTAGGGCCCGTACCGCAAGGTGACCAGGCCTCGGATACGACCATAGGACAAAACCACCGCGCTCACGTGATCTCCGGCCCGTACTGTGATTCCGGACGCACCGCATCTTCGCCGCCGAACGGAAGCAGCACGGTGTGCCAGCTCTCGAAGAACATTCGGAACGGAGTGGTCGGCAGAACATCGCACCGTTCTCCGCGGCCGATGGCATCATGAGTACCCACGTGCGTACCTACTGCCGTCGCCGACCGAATCGGCGGCGGCGGCGCGCAGCGGCTTGGGCCTTCTTTCGCTTCGCCTCGCTGGGCTTCATGTAGAAGCGCTTGCGACGCAGATCCTTGAGGACCCCAGACCGCTGGACCTTGCGGCGGAACGTCTTGATAGCCCATTCCACGCGATCATTCTCACCGAGGATGATCTCGGTCATCGTTCCTCCAATCGGTTTGTTGCATTTCAAATGCAAACGGGGCCACCCCGGAAGGGGCTGACCCCGCCTTGCACTCAGTGTTTGGGCGTGATCGGCTTACGCAGAAACCACACTGACGTTTTGGGCTGCCGGGCCTTTCTGGCCCTGCACGACGTCAAACTCCACCTGCTCCCCCTCGCGCAGCGACTTGAAGCCTGCGCCGCTGATGGCGGAGTGATGCACGAAGACGTCCTTCTCACCGTCCTCCCGCGTGATGAAGCCGAAGCCCTTCTGATCGTTGAACCACTTCACGGTTCCTCGGGTACGCATTCCGTACTCCTTTTGGTGTTGTGATGTTCGTCGGAGTCCGGTCGTACCGTACAAGCCGATCGCCCATCGTTTTCCGCGGTATCGTGGCCCCCGCGTCGGGCTGCCGCCTCAGGCGGCGTTTGAGGCATAAAAAAGAAGGCCCGCGTCGCTGCCAGGCCCTCTCGCCATATCACTGGTACTGTGGCGCGCCTAGCGGGGCGCACCGAAACGCTGGTCCAATATAGCCGCGAGCCGCGCCTGGCGGTAGCCTGTTGGGGAGATCGGGATTGAACCACGTTATCGCCGACCCTGGACCACTGGGCTCGCCTCGACCGGACCTCGCGTGTGGGGCGACATCCACGTCCAGCGGGACCTCCGCGTGATCCACCAACACCCGGTCCCCGCGCCCAGAGCTCCGGATACCCCCGAACCAAACCCCGAAACCCGCGAGCCGACTTGGGGCTCGGGACGGTGGCCGCCGAGATGCGCGTTCGCTGCGTTTGGGCGACCTTCAGCTCGCGTTCGCGATCGTTGCCTGTTGCTGCTGCACGTCGCCTTCTTCCCGGAGCTCGGCAAGCGCCGAACGGAGTCGTCCCGTCACTTCCCGCTCTTCCCGCAACGTCTCGATGAGCGCTTCCGACTGCTTGAGGAGGAACTTGAGCGAACCAGCTTTCTCCACCGCGTGGTCCACGATCACTTTCTGGCCCTGCAGCGTCTCGAGGGTCGACCGGATATCGATGAGCACTGCTTCTGCACGAGCAAGCCGATGCTCGGCCTGTTCCATCTGCCGCTTCCGGTGGTCCAGCGTGTCGGCTGCAGCTTCCGCCTCGTGGAACCGTTCCAGCACCGAATCCAGGATCGTGCGAGTCTCCGCGACCTCGTTCTGCGCCTCGGTGGTCCTGCGTACGTCACTCGCGGTACGTTCTGCCACTGCGGACAGGCGGTCGATCTCCGCCTGGATCGCCTCCACCGTCGCTTGCCGGCGGGCGATCTGGTCCAGAGAATGCACGACCCCCGGCTCTGCCAGCTCCCACTTGGCGAGACGCTCTTCGAAGTTCTCGATCCGCTTCTCGACAAACCGTAAGGCGCTCGCACGCTCCTCGAGCTGCGACGAGACCGAGGCCATCCGGATCGCCTGTTTGTCGGCGGAGGCCAGCGCCCCCGAGAGCCTGTTCACCCGTTCGTCCAGGTCCTGAACCGCTGCCGCCGCTTCCTGCCGCAGTGCAGACGCGCGCCCCAGATCCTCCATTCCCTCGTCGAGGGCCTGCTGCCGCTGCTCCACCTCCTCGCGGAGGCGGCGCATCCGTGTGGCCAGCCCCTCGACTTGCTCGCAACGCCCCTCGACGGCGGCGACGGCCTCCCCCACCTCGGTCACGCCTCGTTCTGCCTCCTCCACGGAGGCCGCGACCCCCGACATCGTCTTGGCGAGCCGCTCCGCCTCTTCCGCCTGGACGGAGAGCGACCCAAACTGCTGCTCCACGGACTCCATGCGAGAAAGCAACCGCTGACTCCGCTCGTCCAGTGTGCCCCCCAACGCCGTGAGTTCCGTGAGCCGCTTGTGGATCTCCTTCACGAAGCCCCTCCGGGCATCGATGGCCGACAGCGCCTCGTTTATCCGGTGCACTTGCCTCTGCGCGAAGTCGATGGTCGGACGCATCTTGTTCAATGCGGCCACCTGCCCGCGCAGCCCGTCCAGCGACTGCTGCACGCCGGCCAACCAGCTCTGCGTCTCGCTCTGACTCTCCCGCATCCGCCCGATATCGCTCTGCGCCACCCGCACTTGCTCGAGACCGTCCATCACTAGGGCGTGACTCCGGCTCAAGCTCTCGAAGTCACGGAGCGCGGTCTCCAACGCCGGACGGACTTCTTCGATCCGCCCGACCCCGTCACGGGCCTCCGTCACGAGGTCGTCGAGATCCGCCAACTCGCGACGCACGGTTCGAGCCTTCCTCGCCTCATCCTCCAGACCCACGATGTCCTGATGGAGCGACTCCACTTGCATCGCGAGGGATTCCGCCTGGGACTGCACCGCACCGAGCGTCTGGCTCGATTCGTTGAGCGCACGGAAGCGGTGCTCGAAGTCGGCCAGGCCGCTCCGGAGATCCACCATACGCTGGCTCACCGTGTCGACCCCTTGCTTCTCGGACTCGAGCCGGTCGACACTCCTCCGCGCCTCTTCGCGCAGCGCGGCCAGGGCCCGACCGGTGGTTTCCTGCCGCTCGTCGATCTCCCGCTGCCGCGCCGCGATCTCCTCGGAACGTTCGACCACGCTGGTGTGCAGGCGCTTGATCTCTGCGAGCCGGGTCTGCAGACCGCCCATGGTCTTCGCCTGTTCTTGCTGCTGCCGAAGACCGGCATTCACCCGTCGCACGAGCCCGTCGAGGGTCTCCGCCCGATCGATGGCTTGGTCCGCGACGGTACGCTGCTCCTCGAGCGTTGCCACCTTCTGCGTGATGTACTCGGCCAGGGCCTCGAGCGTGCTCAGCTCCTGCTTCGTGTCGCGCACGCTCGCGGCGAGCTCGCTCAGCCGCGCGAGCGACTCCTCGAGCTTTGCCACGCGGCGCTCCCCATGCTCCAGGACCCGGTCGAGCCGCGCACGCCGTTGTTCGAAGGCGCCGAGCTGCGAGGTCGCTTGCTCCTGGCCGCGTACGATCTTGTCGTGCTGCGTCCGGATGCGGCCGACCTCGTCGAACAACCCCCTCACCGTGCCAGACAGGTTGTCGGCATCCACCCGCACTCGCTCGAACGGATCCTTCATCTCGAGAAACGTTGAGAGCTCGTCCTTGAGGCAGAGGGCCAGGTCCGCCTTGTGTGCAATCTCCTCGATCTGCAAACGGATGCGCTCTGCGTCCTCGACCGTGTGAGCCACGCGCGCCTCGGTGCGCCTGTGGCTCTTGGTGAGTTCGTCAGTCTGGGCTGTCAGCTCCCTGGCGCGCGTCGCGAGCTGCCCGAACCCGGACAGGCTTTGCTCGAGACTTTCCACACGCGCTGCCAGGGCGGAGACTCTCCCTTCCGCTTTGGCAATGGGCTCCGCGAAGTTCTGGAGCCGAGCGGCGAGGGCCTCGAAGCTCGCCCGCTCCAGTTGCATCTCGGCTAGGATGGCTCGGAGCTCCTGGGGAAGCTCCTCCATCTTCGATGAGTTGCCTAGCAAGGTCTTGAGAATATGGGACATGACCGGGTTCTCCTCGGGAGCCTCTGCTCATGTGGACGCCGGTCGATTTCGGTGCCCGCGGTGTTGCGGGACCGCGAACCAACCCGCGTCCGCATAAGATTGGAAGAAAGGTGCACCCGTCTCCGTACGACCCTACCAAGCCGATATGTGACGAATCTCACTAAACCCACCCGTCTGGAGCCACGACCCCGACCCTGACTAGCCACAGCCCACGCCCCGGGGGTGAGACCGCCCTGGCATCCGACGCCGAGGGCGACCGGGATACGTGCGACGCGCGGGGAGGCTTACGGCAACCGCGAGGGATGGGTGGGGGGGGATACGGGACCGGCCCCCCCACTCTCCCTCCCATGCTCATGGCCGAATCAGCTCCGTACCCACCGCGTTCTGGAGGAACTCCAGCACGGCATCCGGCGAGACGGTTCCGTAATAATGGCTCCCCGCCTCTCGTGCCTCCGCGGCGACGTACCGGTAGATGTCGAGTCCGCTGCGGTCGCCGCTCACGGCGTTCAGTACCTCGAAGGCCATCAGCGGGTGGAGCCCACGGACACCCCCGATGTCACCACGCTTCTCGTGGAACTCCTGGGGTCCACCCACCAGCACCGGGCGCATGCCCGCGAGCCGACGCTCCACCTCCGACAGCTGCCGCCGCGGCGACGGTCTCCCTCCCGTTGCGCGCTGATACGCTCCTTCGACTTCCCGCAGGATCCCGCGTTCGCGAGTCGCCAGTTCTTCCATGAGAGCGGGGACGAGCCGGCTACCGCTTTCGCCGATCTCACCCAGCGAACGGACGGCCGCCCGCTCGCGCTCTGCAGCGAACCGGACCTGGTCCACCGCCTTGAGGTACGCGGCCGCCTTGTCATCGGCAGTTGCGATCCACGACAGGCCAAGGCGCAGGTTGCGGCCCAGGCGCTCCACGCCCCGGCCAACCGTCTCGGCGGCCAGCACCGACATGCTCCCGCTATCAGCTATGGCCATGGCATAGCCGATCAGCGCCGCTGCCGCTGCATTCCGGCCCAATTGGGTCGGGTCCACGTTCCACAGATCGTCATCGCTGGAGTGGACGAATCGGTCGGGCATGTTGGTGAACGTGACTCCGGGCACACCAATGGGTGTCTCGGTGAACGTCATGTGGTCGGTGTTGTTGTGGAAGAAGACGACGTCTGCGTTGTAACGATGATCGCTGCCGCGATGCGCTAGGTGTGGCTTGGGGTAGAACGGAACTCCCGCCTGGAGCTGGGCCAGTTCGAACGTGTTTGCTGCCACCATGTACTCGACCACCGCCTCCACCACGTCGTTGAAGAAGTGAAACCGGGTTGCCGGCAGGCGGGTGATGTTTTGCTTGCGCATCACGTCCTGCGCCTGATTGGCGCCCACCATATCCTGGTTGATGTTCACCCAGATCTCGTCTGGTGCATCCGGGTGATCCGCAAAGTACTGTCGCTGACTCGAGATTTCGGTAACCCACCAGAATCGGAGGTTGCGACGGGGCCGAGGAACGCGGCCCTCCTCGATCAACCGGTTCAGGGCCCTCGCAACCTCGAGCGTGCTGGCCGTGCCGCTGGCATCATCGTTGGCGGAGGTTCCCTCTTCCTGGAGGTGTCCGGTGAAGACGATGTCCTGCCCCACCCCTGGATCAGCGCCGCGGATGTACCCCTCGACCATGACCTGCCACGGCTCGGGGCCGTGCTTGGACGCGAACGCCGCATCCACGAAAGCCCGAACCCTCACCGGCTCATCTGCACCCTGGAGCAGCGCTCGCAGATCCGCTCCGCCGTCCAACGAGAGACCGAAGGCGAACGTCGGCTCGCAGTCTCCCAATCCCACACTCGGCAGACCGATCCAGCGCAGCTGGTCGGGACGGGCTCTCCCGCCCCCGTTGATTCCGTTGTCCGATGCAAAAGGGCTGGGATACCAGATGACGCCGAGCGCTCCCCGCGCACAGACTGCCTCTTCCATGGCGCCAAACAGTGAGCCGAAGGTGAGGACCACCTTTCCCGAGACGTCCCTGCCCTCGTAGTCGGCATCCGAGCCCGCTCCGATATCCACCAACTCCGCCGTCACGTCGGCGCTATGGCTGTAGTCCGCGAGGTGCAGCGCCGACTGCAGCGTGCTGGCAATCCGCATCGGCTCCGGTTCCACGATCCAGAGATCGGCAAAGCGTGCGTTCCAGGGGCGCGTGGTAGACGTCTGCCTGATGAGCGTGACGTCACTGAGGCCGTACTCCCTCGCCTTTCGCTCATAGTATTCCGCCACCCGCCACAGGTTGTCGTGGCCGCCTCGAGGCCTGTGGAATTGCGTCATGAAGCGAATGTGCTCGTAGGCTGCGTCACCCGAGACCTCCTGGGTGATGAGCTGGATGGCACGATGGTCGAGGACAGATAGCTCCTGTCCATCGGCGTTGCCGATGACAGCACCAGTCAGCAGAGTCACGAACGTCGCAGTGCGGCAGGGTGTCGATGGTTTCATCGTTCCGTTCCGGCGTGTGGGTTTGGATCGGTGCGTGTGGGGCGGTCGCCGAGGCCCCCGTACCTGGCAAGTACGACAATCGCATGACCTCTCGAAGACCTTGCGGAGCCAGCCCGTGGAAGCAGCGATGAAATCTATTTGAGGCGAGAACCCGGGTGGGGAGAGTGACCCTTCATAAGGGGATCATCCCGTCCCCCTGAACGCCGGGGCTTCATCGCGCGATCCGAACATGGGTGGAGGATGAGGTTTGGGGGCGCCGCCCCGCGCCTCGGCGTGAAGCAGGGTTGACTTCCGGCGACAACGCCGGCAATCAGCCCTTGTGTCGATAGGTGATTCGCCCGCGGCTGAGGTCATACGGGGAGACCTCCACCGTCACCCGGTCTCCCGTGAGCACCCGGATGCGGAATCGTCTCATCTTGCCAGCGAGGGTGCAGAGCACGGTGTGGTCGTTCTCGAGGAGCACGCGGAACATCGCATTGGGGAGTACCTCGGTTACGGTGCCCTCGAGCTGAATCGCGTCGCGAGACGGCACGGCGACGCCCTAGCGGCGGCGTTGGCGGAGTCGGCGGCGCCTGGCGGCGGCCGCTTTCTTCCGCTTCGCCTCACTAGGCTTCACATAAAAGCGCTTCTGGCGCAGATCCTTCAGGACCCCTGAACGCTGGACCTTGCGGCGGAACACCTTGATGGCCCATTCTACCCCGTCGTTCTCACTAAGAATGATCTCGGTCATCGACTCTCCTGTACAAGTGCGAATCTCCACACGACAACGGGGCCGCCCCGACGAGCGGGTTGGCCCCGTGAACCATGGACTCTCAAGAGGTGGTCAGATCAGGCCACCACGTCGACGTTCTGCGCCGCCGGGCCCTTTTGGCCCTGCACAACGTCGAACTCCACCTGCTGCCCCTCGCGGAGGGACTTGAAACCGGTGCCGTTGATGGCGGTGTGATGGACGAAGACGTCTTTCTCGCCGTCCTCACGTGTGATGAATCCAAAGCCTTTTTGGTCGTTGAACCACTTCACGGTTCCTCGGACACGCATACCCTGCTCCTGATTGATGTTGGTGATGTTCGTCGGTGTCCGGTGAGACCGTCCTGACCGGCGTCCATCTTCTCCCGCGGCACGATCGCCCCCGCGTCGGGCTGCCGCCATCGCGGCGCTAATTAACAACAAAAAAGAGGACCGGCCTCGCTGCCAGGTCCCCTGAAGTGTCACTGGCGTCGTGGCGCCATGAGCCGAGTGCGCCGAACGCACCCCAAAAGTAGTAAGGGAGTGGCTCCTGCGCCACCCTCGGTGCCCCCGCTCCACTGGGGGCGGCCTCTGACGGCCCCTTCGGGACCGGGGCAGCAAGTCCTCGCCTCGCGAGTGCCCTTTGGAGGGGGTTCCTCTCTCCCACCGCGGGGGGCATGCAACGCCGTGGGGTCCATTGCCGCCATCATGCAACATCACGGGCGTCTGGGGCACCTCCACGGCCTCGTACCGGGGCTTGTCGGGCACACGGGACTAGCCCCGACACGCTGGGAGAGCCCTCGGAGAGCATCGAGGCGAACCTCTGGGCGGGAGTGACGATTTCGCTCCAAGCCTGCTCAGAAGGAGGAGAGGCTCACCGTCGCAGCAGGCGTGGGCAAGCGGGTGGCGTCAAGGGGCGCGTCATCACAGGCGTCATGCGAGCTCGAGCTGGTCGGGGTCTCTCGAATCGTCATCATCGACGTCGCCCAACGACTCGTTGTCCTGGCGCGCACTGTCAAGCCGCTCCAGCATGGCATCCCGGAGGCCGTGCCTGCCCTGGTCACTGTACAGAATCGCCAGATTGAGAAGGGTTACCTCGTCCCACAACGTGTGGTCCCACGTACCGGCGTCGCGCAGGGCGACGGCACGGAGGTACATTGCCTCTGCCTCTTCGTCTCGTCCTTGGATCTGGCATACTAGTCCGATTCGGTCGCAGGCATACGCCACCTTCGGGTGCATCTCGCCGACCGTAGAGATCAGCAAGCTCAACGCATCACGAAAACACTCCTCCGCCAACGCCACCGAGTCTTCGACGGATTTCTTCGACAACAGAATCATGCCCCGTCGCAAGCTCCCATCGGCATCCCGCAGCGCAGCGGCTCCGGTCCCAGAAGCACCGGGAGGATCGGGTGGCCCGGTCAGGCGGGTCACCACCCCCCACGGCCCACGCTGAGCCGGTGCGAGCAGGAGGTCCGATCGATCCTCCTCACCCTCATCGGCCCCCGACTGGCCGTCTTCGGACTCTACCGTATGGCCTGCCCGATCACCGCACGCACCCGTGACCTGGCCTTCCTCGGTTCGACTGGTTCCGTAGAATGGATTGCCGACGAACAGTCTGAACACCGCCGCCTGCTCGCTGCGCTCCTCGAGCAGCTCACGGAAACTCGCTGTCCCCAACTCCCCCACCGCCGCGCGCTCCGCGACTTGGGACGCACGCCGAGCTCGACCGAATGGTGAGGCCCCTGCGGTGGAGAACCATCCGCGGGACGTCTCAACGAGGGGACCATCAGGGGCGCGGAAGGGCTGTAGATCGAGCCCCGCGTTCGCCACACACCAGCCGACGAACCGCTCGAGCGCATCCAACGGCCCTTCCCGGTCCTCGAGGTAGTCTTGTCGGACCGCGTGGCCCAGCAGGAAGATCAGAAACTCCGGGTTCCGTGAGGCACGCCAGACCTCGTGCAGCGTCTCGTACCGCGCCGCCCAAGCGGTCCACTCGGGAAGGAGGGGAACGTCACCGCGACGCGTCAACCTCTCCGCTTCCGCGATGAAGTCACTCACCCGCCTCGGCACAGAGCGCGTTTCACGCCCTGGCTCGGTATCGGGAACTCGGCGTGAAGACATCGTCTGCCCCCGCGTTGGCCGATTCCGCCTGCTCGCTCATGACTCCGAAGGCAGGGCATCGGCCGGTTGCGCTACCCGTTGGATGACATCGGGTAGCGGGCCAGCGTACCGCTCGTCTTACTAGCACCCTCCATGCCGCCCGGCCGAGACGGCCGCGGCCCCTTTCGAGTCATGGGCGTGCCGGCGGGAAAAGTGTGACGGATCTCACAAGAAAAGGCCCCCGGGGGAAACCAGGAGCATCGCATTCTGCGAATCGAAAGGTGGTCTCGCCGATCCCCCGTGAGGGCGATCGACGATTCGCCTTTGTCCGCCGTCTTCCGCTTCCTGAAGTTCGGCTCCCCGAAGCAGTGAATCAGGCGTCGCGAGGTGTCGGGTTCGGGTGTCAGATGTCGGACGGGACCGGGTCCGCTCAGCGCACGGACGGTCTCCTCGCTGCGCCTGTGGAGGCGAGGGCGCGGCCGCGCCCGGCCGTTCTACCCCCTGCGCAGCTGTCTCAGCGTGCTCCCACCGACGACGAGCCGCCCCCGTCGGAGCTCGGAGGTGAACGGCTCCGTTACCGTGACGCCCCGTGCGCGGCAGCCGTGCGCGCCTTTAGATCGCGGAGCATCAGCAGCTCACGCTCGGACACGCTCCCGGTCGTGCGCACGGGGTCGGCAACCCGGAGCGGCCAACCGGTTGCCCCTCGCACGCGGTCCACGTCGACCCCGGAATGCGTCGCCGTCAGCACCAATTCCCGCGTCACGGAATCGGGCTCCAGCACGCCTGGATCGGTGACCACCTTCGTAAGGCCTCCGCCGGTGAACCCCGCACGTTGCCGAGCGTCCCTGCCTCCCAAGTACCCCGCCGTGGTCAGAAAGTCCAGACGCTCGACGAACGCCTGGGGCCGGTGGCGCAGCATCACGAGGACCTCCTTCGCCGCCGCAGCGATCTCGGGCGCGCCGCCCGCCCCACGAGAAGACCAGCTTGCGTGCCGCACCCACACCGATGAGCTGATCGTACAGGATGTCCGGTGTCATCCGGATGAGAGTGAGGTCCTTCCGTTCCTGCCGGATTACCTCGAGACCGGCCGCGTGGGGAATGAGGTGGGTGAATCCCCCCATGGCGACGGCGTCGCGTCGTGGATCAACTCAGCGACGCCCACGCGCAAGGTGCAGATGGTAGTCACCAGTGTTGCTACCGTGGGTCGGCGAGAACACGACCCATCAGCTCGCGCGCGAACTGGATCTCGTCCTCGTTCACGAGGTGTCCCATGCCCGGGTAGATGCGCTTGGTTATGGCACCGCCCATCCGGGCGGCGACCGCGGCACTCTCCTCGACCCGGTCCAGCGGAACATGCGAGTCGACGTCACTGCACCCGAAGAACACGGGCGTCCCGCCGAACGAGCCGTCGTACTTCCAGGCTGTGCCCGGCGGGCCGATCAAGCCGCCACTGTACACGATGACGCCCCCGTAGCGATCCGCGTGCCGCACGGCGAATTCGGCGGCGAGGCAAGCCCCCTGGGAGAACCCCAACAGCACGACACGCTGCTTTCGGATCCCCCGCGTCACGAGATCACGCACCAGTGCGTCGAGGACCTGCAGCCCAGACGTGATGCCCGGCTCGTTCTGCTCGGTCTCCGCCATGAAGCTGTATGGGTACCACGAATTGTCCGCCGCGGCGGGCGCCAGGTAGGTAAAGCTGGGTTGGTTAAGGAGCGCGACGAGGTCGAGGATGTTCTTGGGCGCCGCGTTTCGGCCATGGACCATGATCATCGCCGCGTGACTCTCTCCCAACGGCGTTCCCACGGTGACGACGGGTTGTCCGCCGTGCGGTTTCATTCCCGCACTACGCGTACGTGACCTTCGGGAGACCGACCTCGATTGTCGGCCGGTTGGCCTCTTCCCACCGCGGGAGTTTGAGATCCTGACCCAAGCAGGGAAGTTCCTCATCGATGGTGAATCCGGGCTGTAGCGTCGCAACCTCGAACAGGACGCCACCCGGCTCTCGGAAATAGATCGAGCGAAAATAATTTCGGTCCAATACCTGGGTCGGCTGGTAACCAAGCCCCACCAGCTCCCGCCGCAGACGGAGTTGCTCCTCGCCATCGGAGATGGCCATGGCGACGTGGTGTACGGTGCCGAGTCCGTTGCTGGCAGGTCCCGCCTCGGGAGCGTCCACTATGTCGATCGTCTTGCCCGGCTCGTCACCGTTCACGGCAACGCGGATCCGACCCTCTGCCTCGTTCACCACCTCGAAGCCGAGGAGATCCGTCATGAGCTCGAGCGTCTTGGCGGGCGATCGGATGACCATTGTCACGCTGTGGAGTCCGCGGATGGCAGCTTCCGCACCGACACCACCGCCCGTCCACGGCGGGCGATCGTCCCGCTCGGTGACCACCAGCTCGAACACGAGCCCGGAAGGATCTTGGAACACGATAGACTCCTCTCCGAAACGTGGCCCCGCCTCTCGCACGGCGACACCACGCTCTGTGAGCCGCGTCTTCCAGAAACCGAGCGAACCGGCAGGAACCGAAAAGGACGTCACCGTGATCTGCCCTGCGCCCTTCTCACCCACGGGCACGCCCCAGCCCTTGTATGGGAACGTGGTCCAGATGGTACTGGGCGTTCCGCGCTCGTTGCCGTAGTAGAAGTGATAGACGTTGTGGTTGTCGAAGTTGACAGTCTTTTTCACGAGCCGGAGGCCCAGGGCGTCAATACAAAAGTCGAGGTCTTCCTGCGCGTCATCGACCGTCGCTGTAACATGGTGCAAACTGCGGATCGGTTGCTCCATGATGACTCCCTCCACATCGGTTCGACTGTCCGGACGTAGAAGCTAGCGGGACGCCACGGGTGCATGCCACTACGGCACAGGTGCGCTGGCTCGCCCCACCGGCGGCCGGGCGGCGGGCAGCCGGCACGTGCGTGGAGGTGGTCGGCGGCCCGCTGCCAAAAAAGAAAGCCGTCGCGGACGCGACGGCTTTGCGAGCTGGTGGAAGGACGGTTATCCCGAAGCAATCACGAAAACTCCAGTTGGTCCGGGTCCTCCGGGCTGCTATCGCCCGGCCCCTCATCCCTGAGGCGCGTTTCCTCGAGGCGCTCCAACATGGCGTCCCGCAATCCGTACCTACCCTGATCGGCATACAGAATGGCCAGATTGAGCAGCGTCACCTCGTCCCACAACGTGCGCTCCCACGCTCCAGCGTCCCGCAGCGCGATAGCGCGCAGGTACATCGCTTCCGCTTCTTCCTCTCTGCCCTGGATCTGGCAAACGAGGCCAACGCGGTCACAGGCGTACGCCATCTTCGGGTGCATTTCCCCGACGGTTGACAGCACCGTACTCAAGGCGTCGCGAAAACATTCCTCGGCCACCGCCACGTAGTCATCTGCAGACTTCTTCGCCAAGAGAATCATGCCCCGGCGCAGGCTGCAGTCCGCCTGATGCAGCGCTGCGGCGGCGGCTCCGGTGGCGCCAGGGGGATCCGGCGGTCCCCCGAGACGGGTTACCACACCCCACGATCCGCGATGTGCCGGTGCGAGCAGCAGCTCGGGCCGCGCTGTCACGTCGTCGTCCTGATCGCCATCGTCGGCACCCCACCCGTGGTCGGCGGAATCCTCGGATTGCGTCAGAGCGGGAACGGGATCGTGGGTCGCATCAGCGACAGAACACTCCACGACCTGCATCCCATAGAACGGATTGCCCACGAACAGTTTGAGCAACCCTGCTTGCTCCGTGCGTTCCCGGAGCAGCTCGTGCAGGGGGGCCTCTTCCCCGTCCCCAGCTGCCGCACACTCCGCGGCGCGGGCCGCTCGCCGGGCTCGGCCGTACAGCGAGTTGCCAGTGAGCGAGAACCATTCGGGTGAAGCGCTCTCGAGCCCGCGATCAGGAGTGCGGAAGTCCTCCAGGTCGAGACGGGCAAAGCCCACGCACCATGTGACGAAACGCTCCAGGGCACTGAGCATCCTCTCAGGATACTCGACGTACTGCAACCGGACCGCATGGCCCAGCATGAAGATCAGGAACTCGGGATTCCGGGAAGCGCGCCAGGCGTCGTCCAGCGTTTCGTACTGGGTCGCCCAGTCGGTCCACTCCCGAAGAAAGGGAGCATCTCCGCTGCGCGTGAGCGTTGCTGCCTCATCAAAGAAGTCGCTGACCCTTGCGGGCGCCCGTCGCGGTGCGCCGGCGCGCCGGGTCTCGGGAACTCTGTGTGAAGACATCGTCTGCCCTTTCGTTGGCGGATTCCGTCTTACTCGAATGACTCCGGTCGTGTTTGCTACGGCTGTTCGGCCACCGTTTGGACGGTTGGCAACTTGTCGCGGAGTCGGTGCTCTTACCTGCACTCTCCATGCCGGGTGGTCGAGGCCGCCATGACGCCCGCGCCAGAACCTGCGTATCGGAGGGGAGTGTGATAAACCTCACACCAGAAACGGCTCCACGCAGAACCGCGGTCATCGCATTCCGCGATGTTGTTGGCAGTCTGTGGTGGACTCCATTCGCTCGTAACCTCCGCATTCCCCACGTCCGCTGTCTTCGTAAATCACCAGCACGAGATGGGAATCCGCGACGAAGGTGTCTCGTGGCACGCAGCACTCGTATTTCCGTGCAACCAGGTGATAACGCCGCTGCCGTCGACCTCACGACCCCGCAGGCATCGGCGCAAACAGCGCAAGAGTGAGATCGAGGTCGTGAGGTTCACGGCGTCGTCAGGGGTTCGACCAGCAAGCCAGCTGTGCAATCTGGCTCGGGGGCCGTAGCTTGCGATGACGGCGGGCCCACAACACGAGTCCGCCGTCACTCATAACGACACCTGGCCATGGTCCCCCGATGAGCGCCCGCACGTGACCGTCCACGACACTCGGGCACCCGCATCCGATCCATCCGGCCCATCCATCCCGCCGGCGGTGTGGTTCTTTCTCCTGACCGCGTTTGGGATCTCATGGGGTGCGATCTTTCTCAGGCGAGCCGCGGACGAGGGCTTGCGTCTGACGACGAAGTTCGGACCGAGCATCGCCGGCCTGATCGCGGCCTTTCGCGTGGGCCGAATGGTGGGCGTCCGCGACATTACGCGCCGGCTATTAACCGTGCGCGTTCGCATCGCCTGGTTCGCACTCTGCCTGTTCCTGCCGGTAATCATCTCGATGGGCTCCCTCGCCATCCGAAGCATCTTTGGCAGCGACGTGTGGAGAGCGAGCGAGGTCAATCTGATGAGTGGACTGGGATTGTACCTCTCGCTCCTGGCCACACGGCTCTTTGCCGGAGGTGGCTTGGGCGAGGAGTTGGGCTGGCGGGGATTCATGTTACCGCACCTTCAGGCTCGAATTGGCGCCCTCCACGCCAGCATCGTGATTGGCCTGTTCCACGGAGCCTGGCATCTCCCCGCGTACGGGATTGCCACCCTCTTTCTCACGGTGTTCACCGTTTCAGGTGCCATCGTCTTCCCGTGAATGTACAATCGGACAGACGGGAATCTGCTGTTGCCAGCGCTGATGCACGCCTGTGCCAACGCTAGCCTCCCCGTCCTCGAAACGGTGTTTCCCATCATCGACGGAGAGCTCGCGTTCCCGCTCATCGTGTTCGGAGCGTGGGGGACCCTGGCGGTCCTTCTGGTGCTGGTGGCCGGGCCGTCGGGCCTCGGACCACCGCCAGCCGGGAGACGATAACATCGAGTAGTCATCCCAATCGACCTGCGGGCTCTCGAACGCAAAGCTCGGCGACCTGTCTACTCTGACGACCTGCTCGATCTCTTCCTAGGGTGGTTGCTGCTTGCGGGCTGGCTGCGCGCCGAGGCTCAGGGACGTGCCGGCGTTGGCGCCCGTACCGAGCGCGGCGTGAACGTGACGGCCCAGACCCGGACGACTCTCGACATAGTGCTGCCACACGCCGCCAACGAGTTCCTTCGCATCGAAGGCCCGTCCGTCCTCGCCGTCGGTCAGACGGCGAGGTTCCCGGCGGTAGTGGGCGATCCGCTCGGGCAACCGGTTGAAAATCCCGGCGTCCGCTGGCTCAGCACCGACACGATCGTAGCCGCCGCGCCGACAGTGGGCGTTCGCTGGGGTCCCCGAGCCGTGGCCTCGGTGACCCTCCAGCCCGGCACCGCAACGATACCGGTGGGGGACAGCCTCGCCATCGCCGCGCTCCTGCTCGATTCCTCCGGCATGGTTCTCACCGGCCGTGCCATCGCGTGGGGGAGCAGCGATTCGTCGGTCGTCGGGTTCTTGAGCGGGTGGCCCGTTGGTGGTACTGGGAGGAATGGCACCTGGTACGTCGACGATCACGGCAACAAGCGAGGGACAAGGCGGCAGCGCGAGGGTTACGGTGACCCCCTAAGGCGGCGGATCAGCGCCCAGCGTTCCAGAGCCGATCCGGCCACTCGTGGCCTCTCACGCGCGGATGGGCGCGAGTTCTGCGGGTGAGATGGCACCCCGATTGGACGCCCTCATGAGGAGGGCGGCGGAAGCTGTCCGCCGCCCTCCTCGTTTTGACTCCAGCCGTCACTCTCCCCCTCACGTGCGAGCCATCACGCTGACCTCCCCGGTGCCTGCCACGCCTTCCGTGCCTTCCCTCTTCGGGACCGACCGCACGAACTCCCCGAAGTGCAGACACTCTTCGAGACGGCACGACCATGCGAGCTGTCCCTTCCACACCGTCATGTCCGGACACCCGTCACACATGTTCTGCCGGCCGTCCGCCAGTACGTCAATGGGCTGGATGATCATGATGGATTGGACGTGGAGCCGGCGGAACAAGAGTCTCGGATCGAATGCCGCCTGCGCCAAGGTGCTCCTGAGACCACGGTCGAACGGAGACAACAACAGCATGGTCCGTCCACGTCGCAGCGCCGACGGGGATGCGTACGCCATATAGCGACCGGTCCGGAGATGGTGAAAGGTCTGGACCATCTCCGCCATCTTGGGACCCACGTACCCGTAAGTTCGATCACGGGTGCCGAGACGGAGCGTCAGTAACCATTTGAACGAGTCTGGCGTCTCGGTGCCATTGAGGTAGGCGCACGGCGCGAAGTCCGGGAAACGCCGGCGTATCGTCTCCAGCACGTCCGGTGCGGAGATGTCGATGCGGTGCTGTGGGGTCTCCTCCCCATAGGTCACAGCGCTCATGTCCACCCGCCGGTCGCCCGCGTAGTACGCGAACTCGCCTTCGAGGGCCGCCGCTCGAAAACAGATGAACACCATCACGTGCACCAGGTCGATATGACGCTGCGCCCATTCCACTAGGCCGGGGACGTCGTCCAGGGTGTCTTCGTAGACCGTAGAGTTGAAGGCGCACGACAGATTTCCTGCGTCCGCCACCATCCTCGCGTAGTGGAGGCGCAGGGCGTTCAAGTCCATCTCACTCGCTTTCTTCCACTTCGGCCTCCCCTGCTTGCTATCGATATGGAACGTGAGACCGGCGAGCCCGGCCCGCTTCAGTTCTCCGAGAAGCTTCTCGGTCAGGGCGAGACCGTTCGTGTTGAGGATCGGCTTCCACCCTCGCCTCGCGACCAGTTGCACGATGTCGACGATCTGCGGGTGCGTCAGCGGATCGCCTCCAGCGATCGAGATCCCGTCGACCGTTCGATAGCGCTCGAACACGTCCAAGTCCGCCGCCACACCCTCCAACGACTTGTGTTCGTTCAGGTTCGCACGATAGCAACCTTCGCAGGCGAGGTTGCACTTAGCGGTCGGCTCGAGCCACGCGATCGCGTTGTCGGGCAAGCTCCAGGGCAGCCGATAGAGCGAACGATGATCGAGTCCTTGGGTCATGGCTCCTCCGGACGTAGCGCGTTGCGGATGAGAGGGGTAGACCCCCGAGGTCATCGGGGATCGCTTCACCTAGACTTCGGTGCGGTAAGAAACCATGAAATGCGCATGAAGTCCCTTTGCAACGGGAGCATTCGGCTTTCACATGATCGAGCGGGGTCACTCCGTTGCTCCCCCGCCGAGCCCCTCACAGCCTCCCGCTCACAGCCGGCTCTCACTGCTCAGTTGCAAGCACCACCTTGCCGAGGTTGCCTCTGGCGTGGAGGTAGGCATGCGCCCCGACAGCGCCGGCACGATCGAACGAAAACACTCGGTCCACGATCGGCCGGAGCTCCCCGTTCGCCACACCACGAAAGATTTCTTCGAGCGCCGGCCGCAGGATGGCCTCTTTGGACCCCAGATGGAGGAGATGCACGCCGAACACCCCGATGTTCGGCTCGATGAGCGAGAGCGGGTGGAAGCGGGGCGTCCGGAGCCACGCCCGCGCCGCCTGGATCCAGTCACGCTTTCGCTTGGGCATGGCATCACTCAGACCGTAGAAGACCAGCCGACCCAATGGCGCCAGCAACCGACGGCAGGCTAGCGTGGCGCGACCACCCACCGGATCCAGTGCCAAATCGATCCCCCGGTATCCAACGAACTCCCGGACGCCATCCTCCCACTCGCTGCGGGAGTCGAAGCAGGCTTCGGCGCCGAGTTCTTCCGTGACGAACTTCCGCTTGCGCTGGTCGCCTGCGGTGCCGATCACGCGGAGGCCACGCCGTACCGCCAGTTGCACCGCCGCGGTGCCCACACCGCCTCCGGCCCCCAAAACGAGACCCGTCTCGCCCGCTCGCGCGTTCCCTACCTCGAACAGACAGACCCAAGCGGTCAGAAAGACTACCGGGATCGCCGCCGCCTGCACGGCCGTGAGGGAGGGCGGGTAACGAAAGATCTGTGCGGCCGGCACAACGAGGTCCCGGGCATATCCGCCGTAGCGCAGGAGGGCAACCGCCCGATCGCCCACCCGCCAGCCGTCGACCTGGGGACCGACCTCGATCACCTCGCCTGCAACCTCGAAGCCTGGGGAGTAGGGGCGTGGGGGGACGGTGTCGTACAATCCGGCTCGCATGAACAGGTCGGCGAAGTTGACGCCGGCTGCCTTCACCCTCAGTCGCACGTCGGTGGCGCCCAATTCGCGCAACGGGACCTCACGCTCAACGAGTACTTCGGGTGCGCCGTGGCGCTCGATGAGGACGGCGCGTGTCACGTCAGGATTCATCGGCAGTGCCTCCGAAGGACCGTCCCCGACTGACCCGGCGTCACGAGGAATGTCCGTTGCGGCAGGTGGTGCTCAACTGGCGGTGGGTGGAGCGGAATCCACTCCCTTCAACACCTCATCCAGCACGGATAAGAACAAGGTACAGTGCTCCTCTCGCATGCGCATCGGCGGCTTGATCTTGAGCACGTTGCGGTGGAGCCCGTCGATTGCGAGCAGCACGCCGAGGTCCTTCGCCCGTTCGATCACGGCCGTGGCCTCGGCGTCCGCCGGCTCCTGGGTCACCCGATCCCTGACCAGTTCGACGCCGATGAACAGGCCGAGGCCCCGGACGTCGCCAATCAGGGGATACCGACGACCGAGCGCTCGAAGCCCGTCCATCAGGCATCTACCCATCCGCGAGGCGTTGTGCCGGAGACGCTCGTCCCGGATCACGTCCAGCACCGCCAGCCCGATCGCGGCGGAGACGGGGTTTCCGCCAAAGGTGTTGAAGTACTCCATCCCGTTGGCGAAGGACGCGGCGATCTCGGGCGTCGTGATGACGGCCGCCAAGGGATGACCGTTCCCGAGCGGTTTCCCCAGCGTCACGATGTCCGGCACCACGCCCTGGGTCTCGAAGGCCCACATGTGGGTGCCCACCCGTCCCAACCCCACTTGGACCTCGTCGGCCACGCACACACCGCCGCAGTCCCGGACGTGTGCGTACGTCTCCGCGAGGAACCGCGGCGGCAGAATGATTTGCCCACCGCAACTGATGGCGGACTCTGCGAAGAACGCGGCCAGTCCCCATCCATCAGCCCTCAACGATTCGATCTCACCGGCAACAGCTCGGGCGTAACGCTCGCCGCACTGCGGATCGGCGTACTTGAACGGCCCACGATAGCCGTCGGGCATGACAGACACCCCGACGTGCGGTGGCCGGCCCGAGCCGCCCGGACCGTTGAATTTGTATGGGCTGATCTCGACGAGTGACGTCAGGTGTCCGTGATAGGCCTGATCGAGGACCACCACACCACGTTGCCCGCTGTGCGCCCGTGCCATCCTGAGGGCAAGATCGTTTGCCTCGCTGCCCGAGTTCACCACATAGCATACCGCGAGCGGCTCGGGAAACGTGGCAACCAGGCGGCGTGCGTATTCGATGAGGGCATCGGACAGATACCGCGTATTGGTGTTCAGTCTCGCCATCTGCTCCTGGCCGGCCCGTACCACCCGGGGATGGCAGTGACCGACGTGACAGACGTTGTTGACCATGTCCAAGTAGGCGCGGCCGTCCGCGTCGTAGAGGAACTGCCCCTCCCCTCGCACGATCGCGAGAGGCTCGGCATAGGAGAGGCTGAGGGACGGCCCGAGGAATTGCCGGCGGCGGAGAAGATGGTATTCCCGCTCCCGTGGCACGCTCGCACGACAACCTTCGGGGATTCGCAGCATCAAGTTCGGGTCGGGGCTCACGCTCTGCCACACGTCGATGGCGCTCGGGGCGGCGACCCCGTCGACGTCGCATCCGAGATCTAGCGTGTGCGTGAGCACCTGAAAGTGGAGATGCGGCGCCCAGTTGCCGTTGACGGAAGAATCTCCGATGTGGCCGATCGTGTCTCCTGCCTCGACGCGGCTTCCCGGCGAGAGCCCGTCCAAGGAGTCGAGACTCAGATGCCCATAGAGCGTCCAGAAAACACCGTCGTCGGTGGCGTGCTCGAGCACGATTACCGGCCCGTAGTCACCTTCCCTCGCATTGTTGGCGCAAGCGTGGACCACGCCGTCGAGAGGTGCATAGATCGGCTCACCAACCGGTAGAAAGAGATCGACACCCAGATGCACCATGCGCCGCTCGCTCGACCTCGGGACAGCGAACTGCGGTGCCCGATACCACGCCCGATTCTCGAGGTATCGGCCGATGCCGATCACCGCGCCTTTCTCTTGCATGCGATCGAAGAGGGCTTCCGTGATTGCCGCGACATCCGGCAGCACCTCCAGGCGCGCCGCTTCCTCGCTGCCCGCGGTAAAGTCAAAGGTGAGTCGCGGAACCGTTGCGAGATCGTGACGAGTGACCCCAGCAAACACGTCACTGTGGACTTCCATCCAGTTCACGATCGCCCTGCTGCTCGGATTCGGTTCCCGCCCACACACGTCGCGAAACCGGAAGTGAGCGAGATGGCGATTCTCCCCTCGCAGCCGCTGCAGCAGTTCCCACACCGACTGCTGACTGACCAGGAGATACTCGTTCTCGGGCGCCCGTTGCGACTGCCATGCCGCCATGCACATGCTCATGGCGAGGCGGGTCTCGACCAAATCGAACAGCAACTCGAGCTCCGTGTCGGTGAGGCGAATGACCTCGTCGTAGGCGGCAACCAGCGGGAGGATCCCCTCCACAGGCAACTCCGAGCCGAGCATCGCGTAGGCACAGCCCACCGCGACACCGCACACCGTTGGACTGTACATGAGGTCGCCGAAGTCGATGAGTCCGACGACCGTTCGTTCCGGCCCAACCAGGATGTTGCGCTCACTGGCGTCGTTGTGGATCACCTGGGCGCGGCAGGCGGCGAGGCGCGGCCCGATGTCGTGCGCGAACCGCGCCAGCAGATCAGCAGCCATCGCGCGGCGGACCCCGTCATCAATCAAGGGGAGCAACTCCCGGCACTCCGCAGCGAACTGCATCCCCCATCGGTAAGGCCGCTGCATCGCGGGATGCTCGAAATCCGCAAGGGCTCGGTCGACCCGAGCCACGAACGTGCCGAGGGACGCGACCAGCGATGGTTCGTACGGGCCGGCCTCCGCCCACACGGTACCCGGAATCCACGTGAGAAGCCGAGCCCACCGGTGCGAGCCATCGTCTACACAAACACGCGGGGTCTCGTCACCATTCCGCGACGGTACCACGCGTTGCACCGGGAGCGATCGGTCGCTCCTGGCGATGTGCTCGAGGGCGCGGTTTTGGAGATCGAGGACCCGTGGATCGGCATACGCGCCATGAACTTTCAGAACGAAGCTGCCCGTGGGCGCCGTGATGCGAAAATTGCGATCCCGCTCCCCGGGTAGGGCCTCGACGGCGCCGGTGAGACCGTAGAGGCGCTCGAGCAGCTCAGCGGCGGTGGCGGCTGTGACCGGCCCGGTCTTGGGAGGTGAGCTCATGGTCCAACTGAAAATATAGGAACAAAGAAAGGAACAGTGAGGCCACTAGCACCAGCTGGACGTTGAAACTGGGAGGCTCCTGTCGAACGAAGGGATTCTGGTGGTGGGCTGGGCGACAGGCTCGGCAGCATCGCCCCAGGAAAGGTCGCAGAAGCCGACCCCCGAGGGGGACCATCACACTACTGCTGCTGCATCCGCTCCCCGAGCAACACTAGCACGAGTCCCGGCATCACCGCAGTGAACCACAGCGCCAGATAAGTGGTGATGCTGACAGAGCTCACGAAGTCACGCAGTTGCGGAAAGACCGCGCTGGTGATGAGCGTGAGCAGGACGGCACCTGGCCAGCAAACACCGATGGCGGTGAGGATGCTTCCGGCAGACGAGGATGCCATGACTTCACTCCCGCGCTTCGAACGTCAGGTTGAACACCGACGAGTCGACCTCTACGACCTCACGCAGCTTGTCGTGTACCGTGATACGGATGCGATCACCGTACCGGGAGAGGCGCTTGAGCAACCGATGGAAGTGCCGGACCTGCGTTTCGTGGAGGTGGTCGATATGGAGCGTCACCGAAGAGCGGCTGTCTCTCAAGACTCTCTCTAGGTGACGAGCCGCCCGTGCAAAGAAGCGCCGATCCAGCCATCCCCGCAACCGGAGAGAGAGGTCCGCCGCTGCGTGTCTCACCTCCCCGAGAGAGACCTCTAACGACCCGGCATCCCGGTACCGCTGCAGAGCCTTCTCGAGCCTGCGCAGATACCCGTCTGCTGCGTGCCGTGCGGGTTCTTCCACCAAGTGGAAGTGCCGGTCGATGTAGTCCCGCATCGAGAGCCCAACCACCCAGTCCTCGACGACCCGTTGGAGCAGGCGCATCCTCAGCCACGGTAGCGACCGCGCGAAATGCACGACCCGACCGATCCCCCCCGGCAGCAATCCATGTACGACGAAGCGCCACGACATGGTCAGCAGCTGTCTCGGGGAATACGGAACTTGGCCGGCGGGCACCCGAAGATGGCTGAGCTTGTTCCGAATCCGGGCCGAGATACCGGAGTCGCTGAACAGCCGCCAGTGTAACGCGCGATACCCTTCCACCATCTGATCGTAGCTCATGCCTTTGGGAATGACATTGGTCCCGAGCTTGGAGTTGTCGGAGTGACTGGCATCGGGGATCAGGCGGCCTTCCTTGTGAAGCCGCGCATGGAGCGGCGTCTTTGGCGTAGCCTGGAGCAACCCGATCATCGACGCCTGGATACCGGAGTTCACGATGAACTTGTACTGTCGGTCGAACGTGGACATCGTGTCGTTGTCGAACCCGATGATGAAGCCTGCCAGGATGTCCAGGCCGTTCGCGTAGATCCTCCGCACAGACGTCAGGAGGTCCTGGCGCGTATTCTGAAACTTGAGCGTCTCCTTCAAGCTCTCTTCGTCCGGTGACTCGATCCCGATGAAGACCCACTGGAAGTTGGCCTCGCGGAACAACCGGAGGAGCTCCTCGTCTTGCGCCAGGTTCAAAGACGCCTCTGTCCCGAAGCTGAAGCGGTATCGGTACCGCCGCTGATATTCCCCCAGAAATCGCAGCAGCTCTTTCGCAACGGGCTTGTTGCCGATCAGGTTATCGTCCACGAAGAATACGTTCCTCACACCGCGCGTGCGCAGCTCATCCAGCTCACGCTCTACTTGCGCCAGCGGCTTCGTCCGTGGCTTTCGACCGAACATCACGATGATGTCGCAAAACTCACAGCGAAACGGACAGCCGCGGGAAAACTGGAGGCTCGTCGCCTGGTACTTGTCGAGCTGCAAGAGATCGAATCGCGGAACGGGAGAGTCGGCCAGATTCACCTCGCCCTGCTCCGTGTACAGCTTCCTCTGGATTCCCTCTTCGAGGTCGCGACAGAACTCGGGCCAGATGTACTCGGCCTCTCCAGAGATCACGGTGTCCGCCACCGAGGCGTACTCTTCGGGACAGAGCGACGCGTAGCTCCCCCCGGCGACGACGTAGTACCCGTTCGTCCGGTAGTAGGCGAGGAGCTCCTTCTGCCGACCAAACTGCACACCCATCCCGCAGACCCCGATGATGTCCGCCGCGGGTGCCAGCGGAAGCGATTCGATATTCTCGTCGACGATCTGGACGTCCCAGTCTTCCGGACAGAGGGCCGCGAGTGTGGCGAGGCCTAGTGGAGGATTGATGGTCCGCTTCCCCGACAGGACGGTGTCGACGGCCCACTTGAAACTCCAAAAGCTCTCGGGAAACCGCGGATTGATCAGCAAGAGTCGCATGAAGCTGGTTCCCCCTCGCCCGGTCGGGGAATGGTTGCGCGGCGCCGCCGGCTCGGATCACTCGAAACTGACCGTGCGGCCAACGTGAAAGAGCCTTCAAAGAGACAGCCATGGCCGATGGCTGTCAAGGGCAGAAAGTGACGAATGGAGAAGGGGTTAGGACCGGGTGTGCAAAGGGCAGCCCGCTGGGGCTGCCCTTTTGGAGATGATCCCGGCGATGCCAGGAGTTAGCGCGAGCCTACTTGCTGCTCCATCATGGGAAACGACAGGTCCGGACGAATCCACGCGTCGTTTTCCTCGATTCGCCGGGCGAACTGTCTCGCTTTGGCTGCGAGTCGTTGGCCGGCTTCACCGAGCATTTGCTCGGTATGCTGCTGCTCCGCGTGGAATGCGGCAGGATCGCTGGCGGTCTGGACGACGAGGTACATGGGGGCGTCGGGGCCGACGATCCCTTTGTAAACCAGCCAGCCGGTCTCGATGCCCTTCGACCGGTAGAGCTCGACGTATTCCTTGGCAACGGCTTCGATTGCCTGCTCCTTGCCAGGAATCACGTACCACCAATTGTAGTGCCGGTACGGACGATCGGTGCTGACCGTGAGCACCGTCGTCTCGGGCAGATACGACAGATCGGGCCGTAACACGATCATCGACGTCGCCGAGCGATCCAGCATGCCGGCCGAGCGAGACATGTGAGCGGCCCACTTCTCCTGTCCCATGGCCTTTCCGGCTGCGTCCCAGTTCTGGAACGCGTTGCCAAGGTCGGCCCAGCTCGACACCGGTACCACGTAGATGTAGCCCGTTTCCAATCCGCTCAGCGCGGTGTATCGGATGGTTTCTTTGGCATTCGGCGTGGCGGCAAGATCCTTCAGGAAGGACTTCCCGGCCATCTCGTAGTCCTGGATCATCCCGGGCTTCACGAAGTCTTGGACGACGAACATCATCTGCGGCGGGCCTTGCTGCTGCGCGGCCGCCGCCGTTGGTGCGCCGAGCGCGAGCCCGGCGACGAGAAGGAAGAGCGCGATTCTCCTCATTCGGTTGCCTCCTTGGACTATGGCAGTGTACGGATCCCCAGGCCACTTCGCTAAGCGGGCGTGGACGGGCAGGCTGGTGAGCCTGACAGACCCCAGTATACGTAGAAGTACTAGAGATTGGCATGCCCGACGCGCGAGCGCCAAGCCCACGCTGGGGTTCCAGAGGTTGGGACGAAAGCTCCACCGCCCCCTCCCCCTGGCGCTCCCGATGAGCGTTGCGATTATTCACTCTGTGACATCAGACTCGCCGTTCGCATCACTCAAGCACCCGCTCGGCCTCGTGCTGGGAGCTGTGTTCCTCACGCCCCTCCTGCTCGTGCTGGCTGCGCCAACGCTTTCGGCCCAGGCTCCGGATGAACCAATGGTGCTGCAACGGCTCTCCGGGACCATCGTGCTCGACGGGATGCCCGACGAGGCCGCCTGGGCCGAAGTGTCACCGCTCCCTATGGTCATGTTCACACCCACCTTTGGCGGCGACGTTACCGAACAGACGGAGATTCGGGTGGCCCATGACGACACCCACCTATACGTGAGTGGCCGGATGTACGACTCCGATCCTGCGGGCGTGCGCACCAACACCCTGTACCGCGATCAGTACAGCGGCGATGACTTACTCGCCATCATTCTCGACACCTTTAACGACTACGAAACCGGCTCGTGGTTCGTGGTGAACCCCGCTGGCGTGCGAACCGACCGTTCGTTGTCAAACGACGCGGAGTTTCGAAACGGTAGTCCCATGAACTCGGACTGGAACGCCTTCTGGGACGCCGCCACCGTCGTCAACGACGAGGGCTGGTTCGCGGAGATGCGGATTCCGTTCTCGAGCCTCGGTTTCGTCGACGCGGGCGGGCAGGTCGAGATGGGGATGATCTCGTACCGGTTCATCGCCCGGAAGAACGAGCGTCAGCTCTTCCCCGCCATCCCACCCAACTGGGGGATGGCTTTCGCGAAGCCCTCCCGGGCCAAGCGGATCGTGTTGGGTGGCGTGTATCGCCGCCAACCCGTCTACGTGACGCCCTACGCGCTAGGAGGATTCAACCGCACGGCTGAGCTCCCCGAAGGGGCACCCACCTATCGTTTCGAGCGTGACATGACGCGGGAGGTCGGGCTCGACTTCCGCTACAGCCCCAGCAGCAATCTCTCATTGGATCTGACCGCGAACACGGATTTCGCTCAGGTCGAAGTGGACGACCAACAGGTGAACCTCACCCGCTTCTCCCTGTTCTTCCCCGAGAAGCGTCAGTTCTTTCAGGAACGGGCGTCCATCTTCGAATTCAACACCGGCGGGCGGAGTCGTCTGTTCCACAGCCGCCGTATCGGCCTGGTGGATGAGGAGCCGGTCCGGATTCTGGGCGGCGCACGGTTGGTCGGTCGTGTCGGCAAGGCCGACCTCGGTTTCATCAACATGCAGACCGCCGCGGAGCAGGGACTCCCATCGGAGAACTTCGGCGTGCTCCGACTGCGGCGAGAGATCTTCAATCCCAACTCGTTCATCGGGGGCATGGTAACTACCCGCGTTTCGGAGACCGGTGACTACAACATTGCCGCCGGCCTGGATGGGATCGTTCGGGTGGTAGGCGACGAGTATCTCACGATGAAGTACGCCCAGACCTTCGAGAATGGCGGCCCTGGCACCCCGGGTCATCCGGACGGTTCACTGATTCTGGCCCGCTGGGAGCGGCGCGACCAAAACGGGTTTGGCTATGCGGCCGAGTTCATACGGTCGGGATCAGACTACAACCCAGCGGTGGGCTTCGAGCGCCGCGATGATTTCACGTCCTTCCAGAACGGGCTCCAGTATCAATGGTTCTTCGGCGCCGGCTCGTTATTCCGGTCACTGTCCATCGAGAACGAGCTGCGGTCTTATCTGCGGAACACGGATGGTACCGTAGAGTCCGTATCCATCCAGCCACAACTCCAGCTGGAGCTGAAGGGGGGCACCGAGATCCAGGTGAGGATGAACGGCAGCTACGAGAGCGTACTGGACACCTTTGAGGTGGCCGACGGCGCACCGGTCACTCCGGGCGACTACTGGTTTCATGAAGCGCAACTGCAGTATAGGGCTTCGCGCGCCAGTCGCATTCGCCCGAACATCACGCTGACCGCAGGAAGTTTTTACGATGGTACGCGAGTGGGTATCTCGGCTCGCCCGTCGTGGAATCTGTCGCGGTATCTCGAGGTGGGAGCCGAGTACGATTTCAACGCCATTCGCTTCCCGCATCGCAACGAGTCCCTCGACGTCCATCTGGCACGATTGCGGGTGCAAACGGCCCTCAACATCCACCTCTCCCTCGCCACGTTCTTCCAGTTCAACAGCACTCACGATGCGGCCAACGTCAACGCGCGTCTGCGGTACAACTTCCGGGAGGGCCAGGACCTCTGGATAGTGTACACCGAGACGGTCAATACGGAGCGATTCATGGCGGACGGCCCGCCATTGCCACTGTCGCAAGACCGCGTGTTGCTCGTCAAATACTCGCATACACTGGTCTGGTAGGGGGCGAAGACGAGAGGAAGTGGGGAGTCGCGTACTGGCAGCCCGAGCGGGATAAAGACACCAATTCGAAGCGTCAAGCCAACCTCACCCGATTCTCAAGATCGCTCACACCATGCGAGCCCGCCTCACGTCGTCGTTCTCATGATCGTCACCCTCACCTGCTTCGCATGCGGACGGCATTCGACCGACGGCCCAGCACCGGGAACCGTTTTCATTCCCAGCGGCACCTACCGGCTCGGCAGTGACTCGACCGAGCGCGCTCGCGGTTATGAACTATCACCTCCGGCAGTCCGGCAAGCCGGCTGGTATGAAGCCTGGGAGCTCGCCCCATACGAGGTGCGTCTCGAGGGATTCTGGATCGACAGCACCCCCGTGACCCACCGCTCCTACGCCGAGTTCGTGGCGGCAACGAGACACCGTGTGCCGCAGATTAGCGAAAGCGAATACTCGGAACAGGGATTCCTAGTGCATGCCTATGAAGAAGTGCTCCCATTCCTGTGGACGGACGGTGCGCCGAACCCGACCATGCACAACCATCCTGTGGCGCTGGTGAGCCGGGAGGATGCTGCGGCGTATTGCGAGTGGAGGGGAGGACGGCTGCCGACAGAACACGAATGGGAAGCGGCCTGTCGCGGACAGGAGGGTCGCACCTTCCCCTGGGGAACCACGTGGCGCGGAGGGATTGCCCACATGGATACCACGTTCACCGCACCGGTGTCTGCCCACACCCAGGAAGGGACGCCCAACGGCATCCTCGATCTCATCGGAAACGTCTTCGAATGGACAGACTCTCCATTCGGGGAGGGCCGGACGGTCCTCAAGGGATGCTCCTGGGACGACGCGCCCGGTACATGCCGATGCGCGTTTCGCCACGGCCGCCTCTCACACTCTCGGCACATCCTAATCGGGTTCCGGTGCGTCCGCTGACCTGCACTCCGCGGCGTCGAAAGCGAGGGCGATCACTCCGGTCCTAGGCCGTCGTCGCGCCCTTCGGGACTCGACCTTGGTGGTAGCGCGCGAGCACAACCAACGCCAATACGAGCGTGACCGATAACCCGTCTCTACGGCCTCGGCCGCGGGGTCTCGGGACCGCTCGGTGGCAAGAAGGGATATGTTATCTCGGGCTGCCTGCCGCTCAGCGAGTGCAGGAACGCGACGATCTTGTCCACCTCGGCGGCGCTGAGCGACGCCCCCAGCTGCGCCGTTCCCATGACCGCCACTGCCTGCCGGAGATCCCACGCCTTCCCGCTATGGAAATAGGGCGGGGTCAGGACCACATTGCGAAGCGTCGGGACTTTGAACACGTACTCGTCCGTGGCCGTCTTCGTGACTTCGAACCGGCCCTTGTCAGTGGGCGGAAGAAGCTCGGCTCCCGGCTGCTCGACCACACCGAACGGAGCGTACATGCCACCGCCCACGTTGATGCCGTTGTGACAGTTCGCGCAGCCCTTCCGTATGAACACTTCAAGCCCATCCCGCTCCTCTCGGGTCATGGCATTCTCTTGACCCCGAAGCCAACGGTCGAAGGGCGCATCGGGCGTGATCAGCGTGGCCTCGAACAGCGCAATGAGATTCTGGACGTTCTCGAATCTGATGGGGTCATCCTGGCCCGGAAACGCTTCCCGGAACCGCCCCAGGTAACCGGAAACTCCCTTGATCTGCTCCACGACATGCTCCCTGGTCGAGCCCATCGCTGAGTGGTCGACCAGCCGCCCACCAGCCTGCTCTTCGAGATCCGTCGCCCGACCGTCCCAGAATTGGGCCGTGTTGAACACCGCGTTCAGCACGGTGGGGACGTTGCGAGCGCCCCGCTGCCAGCGGTGCCCGATGGAATTCTCCAGAACGTCCACCCCGCCCAGCCCGACGATGTGACACGAATTGCAGCTGATGGTGTGGCTCTCCGAGAGACGCGGGTCGAAGTAGAGCATCTTGCCCAGCTCGACCCGGGAGGGCGTGCTCTCGATCCCCTTGATGGCGGGGGGCGCCAGCGGGATCGGCTGGAAGAGGCGCCTCGCCTCGTCCCAGAGACCATCCTGGGCCACGGCGGGAACGCTCACGAACCAAGAGAGAGCCACGGCGACGAACGCTACACGTTTGCTCATTTCCATACCTCGACCTCGATGGGTATCGACGGGCCGTCTAGACGATCGGCGCCGGCGGCAGCCGTGAACCGCAACAGCACAGGGACACCTGCCGGAATCTCACTACGAACACCCTCGCCCACGAACCGTGAAGCAATCATGAAGGTGTGGTGACCAATGGTTGACTCGCCGGGTGAAACGAATGGCACTGGTGACGCGTCTTATCTCCCAGGGGCATGCTCGCTCTGGCAGCCCCGAGCCCGACTTTCTATCCTACGGTGGCGCCGTTGGTACCTGCAATCCCTGGAAGCTTGGAGGACGCTCGGGTGTTCGACCACCTCGAACAGCTAAAGGCGGCCCTGGCCGACCGCTACGTCATCGAGCGGGAGCTCGGGATTGGTGGGATGGCCACCGTCTATTGTGCCCAAGACGTGAGGCACGATCGCAAGGTGGCCATCAAGGTGCTGCGCCCGGAACTGGCCGCTTCGGTGGGAAGCGAGCGCTTCCTTCGGGAGATCCGGATCGCGGCAAAGCTCACCCACCCTCACATCCTGCCGCTCCACGATTCGGGGCAAGTGAACGGCCTCCTCTACTACGTGATGCCCTATGTCGAGGGTGAGTCGCTGCGGGATCGGGTGGAGCGTGAGGGCGAGCTGCCGGTGTCCGACGCGGCCACGCTCCTCCGGGAGGTAGCCGACGCCCTGGCGTACGCGCACAAGCAGGGAATCGTGCACCGGGATATCAAACCGGACAACGTGATGCTCACCGAGGGGCACGCGCTCGTCACCGATTTCGGAGTGGCCAAGGCCGTCACCGAGGCCGCGGCTGGCCAGCAGGTCACGAGCTTCGGAGTGGCCGTGGGCACGCCGGCCTACATGGCACCGGAACAAGCGGCCGCCGACGCCAACATCGATCACCGCGCCGATATCTACTCACTGGGCATCATGGCCTACGAGCTCCTCGCAGGCCGACCGCCGTTCAAGGGCAAGACCACCCAGACCGTCATGATGGCGCACGTGACGGAACAGCCTGAACCGGTGACGCATCGGCGGCCTGCCGTCCCCGATGGGCTCGCCGACATGGTCATGCGTTGCCTCGAAAAGAATCCGTCCGACCGATGGCAGAGCGCAGCGGATCTCCGCGCGCATCTCGACGCGTACGCCTCACTGGGCAACGTCACGCCGGCGGGCACCGCCAGCACGGAGAGGATGTTGCGCCGGAACCACCCGGCGCGCGTCGTCGCTCTGTTCACCCTCGCCGCGGTTGCGGTGCTGGCGATGGTGTACGCCCTCATGATCCAACTCGGCCTTCCGGGTTGGATGTTCGGCGTGGCACTGATTCTCGCGGTCGCCGGTCTCCCGATCGCTCTCCTCACGGGCCGGGCCGAGCGGCGCCGCGCGCGGTACGGCACCGGCTCGACTGCGACGGCCGCCGTGGACCAGGGCATCACGGGCTGGCTCACCTGGGGCAGGGCCATGGCCGGCGGTGGGGCCGCGCTTGGGGCACTTGGCGTGGCAGTCGCCGCGTACATGGCGATGCGGCTCTTGGGCATCGGACCGGTGGGGACGCTGGTGGCCTCGGGTGTCCTGGAAAAACGAGAGCGCATCGTGCTGGCGCAGTTTGCCAACCGAACCACCGATACCACGCTGGGCGAAACCGTGACGGAGCTGTTCCGTATCGATCTCGCCCAGTCCCCGACAGTCACCGTCCTGGAGCCAGCCCAGGTGGCGCAAGTGTTAGCGAGAATGGAACGGGACCCCGGCTCGCCGATTACACCGGATCTGGCACAAGAGGTCGCACAGCGGCGGGGGCTCAAGGCAGTCGTGACCGGTGAGATCCTTCCTGTGGGAACCGGCTACGTCGTGTCGAGTACGCTCGTGTCGGCGAGCATCGGTGACGTGCTATGGGCAGGACGCGAGTCTGCGAAGAACCCCGGCGAGTTGATCGAAGCGGTGGACCGCTTGTCAGCCGGCCTGAGAGAGCGCATCGGCGAGTCGTTGCGCACCATCCGCGCCGACGCGCCCCTCGCAGAGGTCACGACTCGATCCACCAGTGCGCTTGAGAAATACGCACAAGCCGACCGTGCCAACGATCAGGGCGAGTATCAACGCGCCATTCGCCTGTTGGACGAGGCCATCGCCGAAGACTCGACCTTCGCGATGGCACACCGCAAGCTGGCCATCATACTCGAAAACCAGAACCAGGAGCCCGAGCGAGCAAGAGAGGCTTTCACACAAGCGTACGAGCTACGGCACCGGCTCACCGAGCGTGAGCGGTATCTGGCAGAGGCCGCCTACCACAACTACGTGGAAGACGACAGACAGGCCTCCATCGACGCGTACCGGACTCTCCTCGAGAAGTATCCCACCGACCGCATCGCGCTGAACAATCTCGCCGTCGACTACACGTCCCTGGGCCGGACGGAGGAAGCGGCCGAGCTCCACCTCCGTTCGCTGGCCCTCGGAGCTGCGCCAGCAGTTACCTATGGGAACGCAGTCGAGATCCTGTACAACTTGGGCCGGACGGATACGGCCAAGGCAGCTCTCCGGCAGTTTGCCGCGGAATATCAGAACCACCCGCAGGTGCTGCGGTACCAAGCCGCCATGGCGGCCTCGCAATTCGACTACGGGACCGCGGAACGATTCGCTCGTGAGCTCAAAGCGGCGCAACGAGGCGCCGTGTTCGAGGCGGTGGCGACCGCGGAGCTCGCGAGCTACTCGCTCTTGCAGGGCCACCTGAGCGAGTCGGGTCGCCTCCTCAAGGAGGCCTACGACCTCCAGTCGAATCTCGGCCTCGGGTTCTTCGACCAACCCTGGGAGGTGTTCGAGCCTCTAGTCGACGCCGTCGTGCGGATTCGGCTCGTGGGCGACACGGACGGCGCCGTCGCTACCCTGGATCGGGGGATGGCGACGACCGCGTACCGAGAGGCCGCGGCCAAGGATCGAGGCTATCTGGATTACGCTGCGCTCTACGCCACAGCCGGTCGGGTGGACCGCGCCACCGCATTGATCACCGAGTATCGGTCCAGCGTCGACGCGGGGACGCAGGCGGGCGACGCCACCGACATGCACAACGCGCTCGGAGCAATCGCGATGGCAGAGGGTAGGCCGGAGGACGCAATTCGGGAGTACCAGGCGATCCGTGACTCCTTCCCCGGCTGCGCGCTCTGTGGGTTGGAAGAGCTCGGCCGAGCCTATGAGGCCGCTGGACAGCTGGATTCGGCCGTGGCGGTGTACGAACGCTACCTCAGCACGCCGTGGCTCTTTCGAGCCAATCAGGACAATGTGAATCTCGTGCCGGTGCTCCGGCGCGTCGCCGCGGTGCACGAGCAACTCGGGAATCGTGACAAGACCATCGAGAATCTCAATCGAATAATAGAACTCTGGAAGGGCGCCGATCCTGAGCTCCAGCCGATCGTCGAGGAGGCGAGGACGAGGATTGCGGAGTTGTTGGGCGAGGGTTGATGAACCTCAACAACCCTCCACGCCCGGTACGGATTCACGAATGAGTTCGGGAACGCTGCGTCGTTGCCCTCCGAACCGATTCGTCGGTTCCTAGTCCTCAGCAACCGTCAGCGGGCAGATCACCGGGCAAAGCGCGACTACTATCGCGTGCCGAATGCAAGGTACGAGCGCGCAACCGCAGGAACTCGCGCTCGAACTCTTCCGCCATGCGCTGCCGATCGGCGGCTGGAAGCAGGCTTGCCCACACGGCATTCAGCACCAGCTCCTCGATACGATCCGCACCGAAGCCGAATGCGGCCGCGACGGCCACATACTCGTTGCTGAGGCTGGTATTGAACATTGGGGGATCGTCGGAGTTCAACGTGACATAGAGTCCCTCTGCCAGGAGCCTCGGCAACTGGTGCTCTTCGATGCTCGGCGCCACACCCAGACACACATTGCTCGCAAGGCACACTTCGAGCGGGATCCGTCGGCTCCGTAATTCCGCTACCAGATCGGCATCCTCGAGACACCGCACTCCATGACCGATCCGCACCGCGTTCAGCGTGCGGAGTGCCCCCCAAATGCTCGGTGCTCCGTCAGTCTCACCCGCGTGCGGCACGCTTGGGAGACCCGCGGCATGCGCACGCGCAAAGGCAGCGGCGAACTTCTCGGGGGGATTGCCCACCTCTGGCCCACCGAGACCAAGCGCCACGACACCGTCGCTCATACCCGAGATGGCCCAATCGGCGATCATCGGACCGTACCGAGCATCGATGTTTCTCGGGATGTCGATCACCAGACCCATGCTGACCCCGAGTTCCTCTTCAGCCCAGATTCGCGAGCGGTTCAGTGCCGCGAGCTGCTCATCGAACGGCAACCCTTTCTGCACGTAATGTGTGAACGCCGTGTACGTGACTTCGCTGTACCGAACGTTCTGCGAGGCTTGGCCTGCGAGAAACTCGCGGGCGATCAACTCGACATCTTCGCCGGTGCGCACGCACTCCGACAGCTTCAGATAGACCTCGACGAAGTGGTCGAAGCCCGTGAACCGGTACCATTCCCTGATCCCCTCGATGGAATCGGCCGGAAGCGGCACCCGGTGGCGCCGGGCGAGTTCGAGGAGGGTCTTGGGCTGGATCGAGCCCTCCAGATGCACGTGGAGCTCGACCTTTGGGATTGCCGCGATGTGGTCCGCAAGGGGCATGGGCGCAAGATAGTCGCGGTCGGCTAGGGTGGTGAGTTGCGCAGCGCGGTCGCAGTGGGAACGGTCCGTTCTCGAGAGAATGACCTGTCCTCAACCACTCCCTCCTCCCCACTCTCCGCTCCCCACCGACGTATCTTTCCCCGATGCCGGGCCTCGACTTCCTCACAGCAGTCCAGAGCCTCTCGGAGTCGTTGAACCACCGCCCTCTGGTGGCCATGGTCAGTCTGTTCGGCGCCGGTCTGGTCACCAGCCTCACGCCGTGCGTCTACCCCATGATCCCTATCACGGCAGGCATCCTAGCGGGGAGCGCCGGAGCGAACGCCTCTCGCCTGCGAACGCTGGGGCTCACGCTGACGTACGTGTTGGGCCTTGCTCTCCTCTACGCGACGCTCGGGCTCATCGCCGGGCTGAGCGGTTCACTCTTCGGCACCGTCTCCGCCAACCCGTGGGCGCGGTTCGCCATCGGCAACCTGCTCCTCGTTTTCGGCCTTGCCATGTTGGACGTGTTTCCCGTCTCCGCGCCCCGGCGGCTGGTCGCTTGGGCCGCAAACCTCGGCGGAGGCTCATATCCGGCGGTGTTCCTGTTGGGAGCCACGTCGGGCATCGTCGCCGCGCCCTGCGGGGCGCCAGCGTTCGCCGCCGTGCTCACCTGGGTGGGCACCACCGGGAGCACCACGCTCGGCTTTACCTACCTCTTCGTGTTCTCGCTGGGGATGATGGCCTTGCTGGTGGCGGTGGGACTCTCGTCGGGCCTGCTGGCGGCCCTCCCCAAGTCCGGTCCCTGGATGACGTGGATCAAGAAGGTGGCCGGGATCGCACTGCTGGCGATGGCTGAATACTATTTCATACAGATGGGGATGGTGCTATGACGCGTCTCCGCGTTTCGATTGTGTCGGTCGTGGTCACGACCCTCTTGGCCTCGTCCCCCCTCCCCTCTGCGGCTCAGATGGACGAGGTCGGCCTCCCCTTGGGATCGGCGCCGGACGCCGTCATCATCGAGGATCTCGACGGCAATCCGGTCGACCTGGGCCGGTGGGTGGGAAAAGCCCTCCTGTTACTGGAGTTCTGGGCCAGGTGGTGCGAGCAATGTGAGGCGCTCGAGCCTCGCATGCGGATCGCACACGAGCGTTACGGTGATCGGGTCGAGTTCCTGGCCGTGGGCGTGGGGGTCAACCAGAACCCGCGTTCGATCCGCCGCCATCTCACGAGGCACCCCATGCCGTTTCCGGTACTCTGGGATGGCGAGGGCAAAGCGACACGGGCGTTCAGGGCACCCACCACCTCGTACGTGGTGATTCTCGATGTGAACGGGAAGGTCGCGTACACCGGGGTCGGACCCGACCAGGATATCGAGGCGGCCGTGAGACGTGTGCTCGATGACCCTGCGACGGAGGAGCGATAACCGACCGATTAGAGCGGCTCGGTTCCGTGAATTGAAGAGAGGCCCGACTTCCGGGCCCCTCTGACGTTCCGGCACGGGACGGTTCAGTCTGCCGGTTCCTCTTCGTCCTCCGCCCGCTGCGCGATTCGGTCCAGAGCCTCGCCCAACTCCACGTACGCCTGCGGATCGACCTCACGGAACGGAGCAGCCACCCAAGCGATCCGCCCCTCGTTGTCGACAACAAAGAGTGTTCGGTTATCGATCAGCCCCTGTTCCCCCCGATCCCTGAACGCCCCGTACAGCTGACCAACTTCCGACCCCTCATCACTGGCAAACAAGAACGGGAACTCGTCGTCCCGCGCCCACGAAGACAGCTCCTCTGGGGTATCGGTGCTGATGCCGATGAGGACGATGTCGCGTCCACCGCGAAAGAGCGTTGCGTACTGATCACGGTACGCATGCATTTGGATCGTTCAGCCGCGTGTCCTTGCCCGGAAAAAGAATGCGAGGACAACCGTCTTGCCGCGAAAGTCACTGAGCTTCACGGGGTCCCGGAGGACGCCGTAGCGAGTGGCCCCCGGGACCGCAAAGTCCGGCGCCAGAGTGCCCACTTCGAGCGGTGTGGCTGTTGTCTGGGCAAGGAGAGTCGATGGCACGATGGCCAGCACCGCCACACCCATCAGCAGACTACCTATGCCGAGTCGCATGCGAAGTGCTCCAGAGGTCTGAAGGAAGAGTTGTCACAATATAGATGGAGAGTGCTCCAGCGGTCAGCAGCTCCGGCTTGGGGAACTTTGCAGCTCAGTCCAATTACCACTGGACGACAACTGGCGCGCAACCAGCACCCCGCGCATCTTCACGGGGCCCTTTAGCCCATGCCCAGGAAACCTCCACCCTTCTTGGTCGATCGGACCAACTCCAGCTGGATGAAGTGCGGTTCCTCCTCGCAGTTCGAGTACAGGAGCTCGACGAATCTCCTGGTGTGCGCAGCGGACCGGTGACGCTTCGCGGCCTGTTCATCGGGAAACGCCATCGCATGAAAGAACGAACGACCATCTGCGGCGACGAACGCCCCATAGATGGTGTTCGGTTCGTTCGCCCGAATGTCGTCGACGAACTGGGTCACCACCTGCTGCACTTGGTCTACGGCGTCGGCCTTGACGCGGTATTGAACGAGCAGTCGGATCATCGGTCGCCTCCAAGAATGGCTCAGACCTCCTCGTCGCCGGGTCCCCACGGCCGGCTTCATATGACCAACCTGGCCGCGGTCAGCCCAAGACCGACGTGGGTGTCGAGCCTCACCACGGGGCGGAAAGTGGACGTGCCGCCAAACGCAAGCTACGGTGGCGCGGGACGATGGCAACGGCTTCTCGCCCGTCCAGCGAAGTCACCTTACTTTACGCAGGCATGCCTCGGGCGCCACCAGCCAAGCCGCGCCGGGCGCATGCCACTAGCCCTGCTCGGGTTTTGTCGGATCGGGTTGGAGGAACCTCATGGTTTACGACGAAGGGTGTTATGGAGAGGTCACCTTGGGATCGCTTCCCGGCGACGTACAACAACGGCTCTTGGCTCTGCCAGGCGAATGGCTCGAGTACGACGGCACCAGCGGCCGCATTGTTGTGCGACACACAGAGCCCACATCGCCGAACCTCCCCACCATCGTCTTCGAGCTGGTCCAAATGCTGTCAACGATTCCGGCGGGTCTGCAGTCAGTCATCGCCGGCGGTGACTTTTTCGTGCACGTGGAGCACACGGGCGAATTCGTTCGCCTCCATGTTGAGTCAGGTGGTGGATTGCACATCAACTGGGCCCATCCCAGCTTCACCCGTGCCAAGAAGCGCGCGTACTCCGGTGGGCAGGTGACCCCCATCGAACCCTACGTGCAGCGGTTGAACGGCCGCGTGACGCTGGCCGTGCACGATCCAGCTTCCGCGGCTCGCGAGCTCCAGGCCCTGGCCGACACGTTCGAAGGCCTCTATCCGGAAGGCGAATACCGGACCACTGCGGACGAATCGGCCGGCACGGTGAGGGTCGAGATGCAGGATGTGAACCTCGATAGTCAGGTTCTGGTAGACCGGCTGGAGCGATTGGCCAAGCCTCGGAGCCTCAGTGGAAGTGTGGTGGTGAGTGCGTTCGGCGAGCCGCAACCGGAACACGGCATTCGCTTTCTGTTCGAGAACGGCGAGATCTGGTTGCAGCGACCCCTGATGTGGCAGGAATAGTGGCTCTTCGGCGACCCGTCGTCGACCGGCCCGAGCTAGAGGAGCATTGAGGTGCTGAACCATTTTCTCACCGAGGAGCAAGAGACGATTCGCGATCTCGCACGGACGATCGCCCACAACGAGATCCGCCCAGTGGCCGCGCAGTACGACATCAGCGGGGACTTTCCCTGGCCCGTTGTAGAGAAGCTGGCCGCCGCCGATCTCTTTCGCGTATTCGTCGACGACGAATACGACGGCATCGCAGGCAACAGCCGAACACTGAACATGGTCCTCGTCACCGAGGAGCTCTCCAAGGCCTGCGGGGGGATCGCCCTCAGTTTCGCGGGCACTGCGCTTGGTGCCATCCCCATCATCCTGAGCGGGAACAAGGAGCAGAAGCAGCGGTTCCTCCCGGATATCGCTGCCGGCAAACGACTTGCGGCCTTCGCTCTCACCGAGCCCCAGGCAGGATCCGACGCGGCCGGAATCCGCACGACCGCGCGGCGGGACGGACGTTACTATGTGCTGAACGGAACCAAGCAATGGGTGACCAACGGCGGCGAAGCAGAGGTCTACACCGTCATTCTGTTGACGAATCCCGCGAAGGGCCCCAGGGGAGCCAGCGCCATCATTGTCGAGAGTGGCACACCCGGATTCGGATTCGGAAAGAAGGAAGACAAGATGGGGATCCGAGCCTCGGCGACGCGCGAGTTGGTGTTCGAGGACTGTCAGGTCCCGGTCGAGAACCTCATTGGCAAGGAGGGCACGGGATTCATTACCGCCATGCGCACGTTCGATGCGTCCCGTCCAGGCGTCGGCGCGCAGGCCCTCGGTATCGCCCAGGGCGCGCTGGATCTGGCGATCGACTACGCCTGTTCACGCCGGCAGTTCGGCTCGCCCGTCTCCGCGTTTCAGGGACTGCGGTTCCTCCTCGCCGACATGGCGATGAAGGTCGAGGCAGCCCGCACGCTCATCTACGCGACGGCACGGCACATTGACGCGAATCCGAAAGAGCGCCCCACCATGTACTCGGCCATGGCGAAGTGCTTTCCCGCCGATGTGGCGATGCAGGTGACCACCGACGCAGTTCAGGTCTTTGGTGGCTACGGCTACATGCGAGACTATCCAATCGAGAAGTACATGCGGGACGCGAAGATCAC